>CAZTRG010000256.1:0-49954 GCA_964615885.1 uncultured Planctomycetia bacterium
TCCTGGACGATTCGCAGGTTGGCGCCTCCGCGCAGGAGATGCGTGGCAAAGGAATGGCGCAGGGTGTGGGGGGTGATCTTCCCGGCGAGGCCGGCCGCCAGGGCATACCGGCGGATCAGGTCGGCTACGACCTCCCGGCCCAGCTCCTGTCCGCCACGGCTCAGAAAGAGCAGCCCTGTCTCGTGTCCACCCAGCAGCGCGGGACGCTCATCTTCACAGTAGGCCTCGATGGCAGCCAGGCAGCGTTTGCTGGTCGGGACGATGCGCTCACGCTGGCCCTTGCCCTTGCACTTGATGATGCCGAGGTCAGGGCGGACATCGTTCTGTTGCAGCCCGCAGGCCTCTGCGACCCTCAGCCCCGAGGCGTAGAGCAGCTCCAGCAGCGCCTTGTTCCTCTGTGGGTGGCGCGGCAGTGGGTCGAGCTTCGCCTCCAGCAGGCGGATCACCTCTTCTTCTCCCAGCACATGGGGCAGGTATTTTCCCTTGCGGGGGATGGGAAGCTCCGCCGATGGGTCCTCCCCGAGAACGCCCTCCCGGACCAGGAACTTGAAGAAGGTGCGCACCGCGCAGAAGCAGCGCTGCACGCTTGAGTCGGCCAGGCCGTCTTTGCGCAGCTCGGTGACGAAGTTGATGATGTCGCGCTCACCGGGTAAGCGCTGGGTTTCGCAGTAAGGCTTTTTTACGAGTTGTTCAAGAGCCTTGCTGGTGCGCCCGAGCTCTCGCTCCAGGCCGTTTTCTTTGATCTCGGCCAGGAACCCGGCCAGCTCCTTTTCAGACAGGAGCGCCTGGTCTTTTTCCTCCCCCGCCCGGACCAGGATATCGAGGAAAGCATCAATATTGTCGGTGCCCGGGGTGGACTGGTCGATGTTGAAGGCCCTGTCTTTTCTGAGAGAGCGCAGGAACCATTCACAGTTTCTTTCAACGGCAGGAGGCAGCTTTTCTCCGGCAAGGAAGCTGTTGAGCCAGGCTCCGAGCTTGAAGATGTCGAGGAAGGTGCGGCAATCTTTACGGTAGGCGGCAACGGTATGCCTGGAGAATCCACGCTCGACCTCGATGTGTGCAATGTATGACTCGAGGCAGGCCTCGAAGGTGCCGGTGGGGATCGCGGTAGCTTTTTCAAGCTCCTGCTTTTGCTTCTGAAGCAGGCTGATCTTTTCATCGAGCTCCGCCATCTTCGCCAGCCTGTCCTGCTCCTTACCCGGCAGGGATGGTGCGTGTTTTGAGGGCATGCTAGTGCCCTCCTGCTCGGCCGGGGAGAGTTTTCAGGCGGTGGATTGAATGGAGCATTTCAGTAGTCTACGATGGTGGCTTGACAGGGACTCCTGCAGCATTACCGGAACAGGCTTCCGGAGTGGATGTACAAATTCGGTCCACTCTTTTATTACTTCGGCAGAATAGCCCCTGTAACCTGTGTGCGAGCTTTGCGGGGCAATGTTCAAAGAGCCCGCTTCAGGCTCTTAGCGCGGTTTCAGGGGGCTCTCAGTGGTGCTATAATCCAGCCCTCCTGAATGGTTTATTACTCGCAGGTGTTCTTTTTTCATGGCTGAATCGCTGAAAATCCGGCTGGGCTCCCTGGAGCTGAAAAACCCTATCCTGAGCGCTTCGGGCACCTTCGGCTACGGCCAGGAGGTGGAATCCTTCGTCGATCCATCGATCTATGGGGGCATCGTCGGTAAGAGCATTTCCCTCGAGCCCCGCAAGGGCAACCCGCTGCCGCGTACCTGGGAGACGGCCTCAGGAATGCTGAACTCCATCGGCCTGCAGAATCCCGGTATCGACGCCTTTATTTCAGACCCGGCCTACCTGCCGCGCATGAGTGCCTATGACACTCAAATTGTTGTCAATCTCGTTGGTGATACGGTTGATGAGTACGTCGAGATGGCGAAACGTCTCGATGCAGAGGAGGCTGTCGATGCTCTCGAGCTCAACATCTCCTGTCCCAACTGTCCCCTCGGCGGTATGGAATTCGGTATCGAGGCCGATGCCACGCGCAGGCTGGTCGAGGCGGTCCGCGAAAACTTCAGCCGGGCGATCATCGCCAAGCTGACTCCGAACGTGACCGATGTGATTCCGATCGCCCAGGCCGCTGCCGCCGGCGGGGCCGATGCGCTCTCCCTGGTGAACACCTACGTCGGGATGGCGGTGGAGTGGCGCCAGCGCCGCCCCCGCCTCGGTGGAATCACCGGTGGGCTGTCGGGCCCGGCGATCAAGCCCCTGGCCCTGAGGCTGGTGTGGCTGGTGGCACAGAATTGCGATGTGCCTGTCATCGGAATAGGTGGAATTATGAACACCGACGATGTTCTCGAGTTTATAGTCGCTGGTGCCAGTGCCGTTCAGATCGGCACGGTGCAGTTCGTCCGGCCGCGGGTAGCGGTGGATATGCTCGATGGAATCAAGGCGGCCCTGGAGGAAACCGGTGCCGGGTCGATTGCGGACCTGGTCGGGACCCTGGAAACCAGTGGAGATGCCATCACTGTCCGGCAGGCCGGCTCTGAAAATGAAGTGGAGGACGCCGCGGGAACATCCTGAGCGGCCAGCAACACGATGATGAATTTAGTCAACAAGATCCTGGTCAAGATTTTCGGCTCCAGCACCGACCGGGCCCGCAAGGAAATGCGGCCCATCGTTGAGCAGGTCAACAGCTTCGAGGGGGCGGTCAGGGACCTCGGCGATGAAGAGCTGGCCGGGAAGACGACGGAGTTCCGCTCCCGTCTCGACAATGGAGAGACGCTCGATGATCTGCTGCCGGAGGCCTTCGCTGTCTGCCGGGAAGCTTCCCGGCGGATCCTGAAGACCGCCACCGGCGTCAAGATGCGCCACTTCGATGTGCAGATCATGGGCGGGATCGCCCTGCACAAGGGACAGATCGCCGAGATGTCCACCGGTGAAGGAAAAACGCTGGTGGCCACCCTGCCCTGTTATCTCAATGCACTCGAGTCCAAGGGGGTGCATGTCGTCACCGTCAATGATTACCTGGCCCAGCGCGACCGCGACTGGATGGCGCCGCTCTTTGAGTTCCTCGGCATGACCACCGGGGCGATCCAGTCAGAGATGGACAGCACCGAGCGCCTGGAGATGTACGGCTGTGACATCACCTACGGCACCAACAACGAGTTCGGATTTGACTATCTTCGCGACAATATGAAGATCCATCTCGAGCAGCAGGTGCAGGGCCGTGGACGGAACTTTGCCATCGTCGACGAGGTCGACAGCATCCTGATTGACGAGGCGCGTACGCCGCTGATCATCTCCGGCCCGGCAGAGAAATCGACCGATAAGTACCATGTCGCCGACCGGGTCGCTAAGCGCCTGGTGAAGGGACAGGATTTCGAGGTCAAGGAGAAGGAGCGTTCGGTGGTCTTCACCGAGGCCGGGATCGAGAAGGCCGAGAACCTGGTCGGCGTGAAGAGCTTCTATGTCGGCAAGGACATGGAATGGCCTCACCTGCTGGAGCAGTCGCTTCGCGCTCATCATCTCTACCGCCGCGATGACCACTATCTCATCGACGAGGGAGAGGTGAAGATCATCGATGAGTTCACCGGCCGCGCCCTGGAGGGGCGGACCTGGAGCGAGGGTCTCCACCAGGCGGTGGAGGCCAAGGAGGGGCTGCAGATTCGCCGCGAGAACCAGACCCTGGCGACCATCACGCTGCAGAATTATTTCAAGCTCTACTCGAAGATCTCCGGTATGACCGGTACGGCGCTCACCGAGGCGGTCGAGTTCGATCGCATCTACCACCTGCCGGTGGTGGCGATCCCCACCAACCAGCCGCTGGTGCGAAAAGATTTTCCCGATGTGGTCTACCTCACGTCGCGCGAGAAATACTATGCGATTGTCGAAGAGATCACCGAGGTCTCCAGGCAGGGGCGTCCCGTGCTGGTGGGCACGACCTCGGTTGAGAAGTCGGAATTGCTCAGCGGTATGCTCAAGCGCAACGGGGTGAAGCACTACGTGCTCAACGCCAAGCATCACGAGAGGGAGGCTGATATCGTCGCGGAGGCCGGCCAGGCCGGCCGCGTCACCCTGTCGACGAACATGGCCGGCCGTGGAACCGATATCGTGCTGGGGGCCGGCGTGGTCGAAAAAGGCGGCCTGCACGTGGTGGGCACTGAGCGCCACGAATCGCGCCGTATTGACAACCAGCTTCGCGGCCGCTGTGCCCGCCAGGGCGACCCGGGCTCCTCGGTCTTCTTCCTCTCGCTGGAGGATGACCTGATGCGCCGCTTTGCCGGCGGCAAGGTGCAGGCGATGCTCAAGAAGATCGGTATGAAGGAGGGTGAGGAGATCTCCCATCCCTGGGTGAGTAAATCCATCGCCCGGGCGCAGAAAAAGGTCGAGGCCTACCACTTCGACATCCGCAAGAACCTCCTGGAATATGATGGTGTCATGAACGAGCAGCGCACGATCGTATACGACCAGCGCCAGGAGATTCTCGAGGGCGCGGCGCTTTCAGAGAGGGTGCATGACATGATGGAAAAAACCTGCTCTTCACAGGTGCATCATTTTCTCTCCCAGGAGGCTGTCGAAGAGGCGGTCGAGGCCGGCGGAGAGGTCACCGAGGGCTACAATCCCGTCAGCGAGCTTGAAAACTGGCTGCAGTCGAGCTACGGACTCGATCTTGATTTCCAGCTCGACGAGAAGAAAAACCAGCTCGGCCATGCCGATGAGATCTGCGACAAGGTGTTCAACAGCTACCGCGATCTCTATGCGCACCGCAGCGAGATCAATGGCGAAGAAAACATGCAGCGGGCTGAGCGCTTTATCATGCTCATGGAGCTCGATGACAAGTGGAAGGACCACCTTCACGCGATGGATACGCTGCGCCATGCCATCGGTCTGAGGGGATATGCCCAGATTGACCCCAAGATCGCCTACAAGCGTGAAGGCTATGAAATGTTCGATGAGATGCTGGGTAACTTCAGGGCCTCTGTCAGCCAGCTCATCCTGCGTGTGCAGGTGGGCGAGGAGGACGAGGATACGCTCGACAGCGGGCTCGATGAGGCTGAGTTCCAGCACAGTGACCTGGCGCCGGGCGAGCAGCCCACCTCCGTGATGCAGGAGGCCAGTGACCCCAGTGCGCAGGCGCCGGTTAAGACCATCGTCAACAAGGCGCCCAAGGTCGGGCGGAATGATCCCTGTCCCTGCGGCAGCGGCAAGAAGTACAAGAAATGTTGCGGCCGGGCTTCCTGAGTCCCCGGTGGGGCCAGGGAGTTGCCACCGAACCCGCGGCTGCGAGGTCCTGACAGATGTCCCGTTTCAAGACTCTCCCGCTCAGTTGGCTCTGCGATCTTGCCTACCTGCTCTTTTCACCCGTGCTGGTGGTGGGCTGGCTTTTCCTCTCCCGCTTTTTCACCCGTGAGAAGTACCGGCGGGGATTCTTTCAGAAGCTCGGCTCGGTGGAGCGCCGTGAGGGGGACTCCCGCTCACTCTGGGTCCATGCGGTCTCGGTGGGAGAGGTGCTCACAGCGGCCCCGCTCATCGAGGCGCTCCAGGCCCAGCTTGAAGGCTGGGATGTTTCCCTGTCGGTCTCGACGCCTACCGGCTTCGACACCGCGCGAAAGAGGCTCCCTTCTACAAGCGTCTTCTACGCCCCGGTCGATCTCTCTGCCTGCGTGGGCCGGACCTTCCGCCGCCGCCGCCCCGATGCGCTTGTGCTGCTGGAGCTCGAGGTGTGGCCGAACTTTCTGCTCGCGGCCAGGAGGCGGGGAGTCCCGGTCCTGGTGGCCAACGGCCGCCTCAGTGGCGGCTCCTCCGACCGCTACGTACGCACAGGCTTCCTCGGCCGCTGGCTCTTCTCCCTGGTTGACAGGGTGGCTGCCCAGAACGAGGTCTATGCCGGACGCTTCGAGGCCCTGGGGGTCGAGTCCGAAAGGATCGAGGTGCTGGGTAACCTGAAGCACGACCGCAAGGTGGGTATCAGCCCTGCCGATGCCGCTGAGCTGCGTGGGAGCCTGGGCTGGAATGGGGAAGAGCAGCTTATCGTGGGTGGCTGTACGCATCCGGGGGAGGAGGCCCTCCTGCTGGGTATCCTCGCGCGGCTGGAGTCCGGCCATCCGGGCCTGCGCCTCGTGCTGGCTCCCCGCCACGTTGAACGCCTCGCGGAGGAGCAGCCGGCGAGCTGGAACGGAGCGGAGGCCGCTGAGCGGACCTTTACCAGGTGGAGTGAATGGAGGGACGGGGCCGGGGAGCCCCTGGGAGATTCTGTGCTGGTGGTGGATACCGTCGGCGAGCTGGAGAGCTTCTATTCCATCGCTGATCTTGCGGTGGTCGGCGGCAGCTTTATTCCCCACGGTGGACACAATGTCCTCGAGCCGGCCAGCCTGTCAAAGGCGGTGCTCTTCGGGCCGCATACGGAGAATTTCACCGACGAGGTAGCCCTGCTGCTGGAGGCCGGGGCGGCGATCCTCGCCGCGGATGCCGGTGACCTGGAAAAAGCGATCGGCAGGCTCCTTGCCGACGGCCAGGAATGCTCCAGGCTGGGAGAAAAGGCGGGATGCGTCTTTTCCGGCCTCTCAGGCTCTATCGACCGGCATATTCAGTGGATTGACCGGGCATTGCCTCTTTCCATGCCCGGCGCTAATTGATAGAATCCGCCCTTCTTGAATCAACCAGCAGGCGGCAGCATCGGTCCCCCAGCCCAGCTCGCCCCGGCAAAACCGGCGTTTTTGACAGGAACAGGACATGGCTGAACAAACCCTATTTACCTCAGAATCGGTGACAATGGGACATCCCGACAAGGTGGCTGACCAGATCAGTGATGCCATCCTGGATGATCTCCTGGGGCAGGATCCCACCTCCCGGGTGGCGGTTGAAACCCTGGTCACCACGGGGCTGGCTCTCGTGGCCGGAGAGATCACCACCCAGGGCTACTGCGATTTCGACAAGGTGGCCCGCCAGACGATCCAGCAGATCGGCTATATCCATCCCGATATCGGTTTCCACTATGATGATGTTGCGGTTCTCTCCGCTATTCACGGCCAGTCCAAGGATATCGCCCAGGGCGTTGACGAGGGCAAGGGCCTCCACAGCGACCAGGGTGCCGGTGACCAGGGGATGATGGTCGGCTTCGCCTGCAACGAGACCCCTGAGCACATGCCGCTGCCGATCGCGCTCGCCCGCAAGCTTGTCGATGAGCTTGCCAAAGCACGTGAGACGGGAGAGCTTTGTTTTCTCAGGCCCGATGGAAAATCACAGGTCACCGTCGAATATGCCGATGGGAAGCCGGTGCGGGTTGACACGGTCGTTATCTCGACCCACCACACCCCCGAGGCTGACCTCGAAAGCGATATCCGGCCGAAGATCGAAGAGATGATCCGAAAAGTGGTTCCGGGAAATTACCTCGATGCCAAGACGGTTATCCATGTCAACCCGACCGGGAGATTTGTCGAGGGTGGCCCCGCAGGGGACACCGGGCTCACCGGGCGCAAGATTATCGTTGATACCTACGGTGGCCGTGGCCGCCACGGCGGCGGTGCCTTCAGCGGCAAGGATCCCAGCAAGGTTGACCGCAGCGCTGCCTACATGACGCGCTATATTGCCAAGAATATCGTCGCTGCCGGCCTTGCAGAGGTCTGCGAGGTGCAGCTCTCCTATGCTATTGGCGTGGCGGAGCCCTGCTCGGTCCTGGTCAATACCCAGGGTACCGGCAAGAAGCCGGAGGCGGAAATCGAGAAGCTGGTCCGCCAGCATTTCCCGCTGACCCCGAAGGAAATCATCGATACGCTCAACCTGCGCAAGCCGATCTACCTGGATACGGCCAGGCACGGCCACTTCGGCCGTCCCGAGCTTCCCTGGGAGCAGGAAGACAGGGTCAAAGACCTCAGGTAGGTATCACTGCTCGCAGGCGTAGGAGCGGATGCAGTCGAGGGTGTTGTCTGGATCGATGCCGCATTCCTCGTAGGGCGAGTAGGGCGCCGGCCCGTTGCCGAAGAGGAAGTTCAGCATGAAGATGCCGTCGGAGATGTCGAGCCGGTTGTCGGCGTTGACATCGGCTCCGGCGGTACATTCAGGCGGCGAGAAGCCCCTGAAGAGGTAGTTGAAGACGCTGATGGCGTCGGAGAGGTCCGAGCGTGCATCGGAGTTGATGAAGCCCCGGCGGAAGCTCCCCTCCGGTGGGGGGCAGTTCGGGGGAATTTCGTAGAGGCCTCTCTCCTCGGCGACATTGTCGTTGTCACAGCTCACCGGTATTTCAAGCAGGCCGGTGGAATAGTAGCCGTCCTTCTCGTATTCGAGGGCGTATTCGCCGGGGGGCATATCAGGCAGGACAAAGGCTCCGTTGCCCGCGGAGGTCGCGGTGATGCCTTCGGGGCGGGTTACCACCCGCACACCTGCGAGGCCTGTGCCGGTGACCGCGTCGACGACACGTCCGCGCAGGGTCCCGGTGCAGAAGAAGATCTTTCCGTGTTCGCGCATGGGAGTGATGCTGCTGGCGCCGACAACATAGGCATTGTTCAGGGAGCCGGGCTGGTCCAGCTCCTCCAGGAGCAGGTCAAGCTTCTCGGTGTTGGCGCAGTCAACCGCGTTGTTGCGGATGCGGAAGGTGTAGCGCATGAGCTCCTGGGAGGGAGGTGAGCTTGTCGAGGGCAGCAGGTTCTGGCCGAGGAAGGGGGGTACCCGGTCAAAAATAACCCCGGTTCGGGAGCGGCAGCCGAGGGGGCCGTTGAGCAGGTCGACATCGGTCTGGAAGAGCTCGACCTGGTTCCCCAGTGCGGCGGTTACGTCAAATCCAAGCAGCGCATCCTCGGGATCGAGCTCCAGGGTGTCACAGTCATAGGAGATCCCGATCGAGAAGCCGTCCAGCGGATCCGGGTGGCTTGAAAGGGCCCTGATGAGAACCTGCGGAGTGGCGCCGCAGAAAACCATCTTGCGGTCAAGCGACAGCACGTTCTCTCCCTTGATGAAGAAGGTCCCGTCTTTCAGGTCGGGCTCGATGCTGTTGCCGGCATTGGTGAAGCGGTTGTAGGCCGCCGGATTGCCGATGCCATCGAGCAGGGTGACCGGGTAATAGCCGCCGGCCGCCCCGGGTTTTACATGGAAGCTCAGCCGGGCCACGATCCTCGGGGAATCCTGCGGCGAGAGGGGTTCGAGGTAGTTTTGACCGGTGGGGGAGTCGAACTCGATAATGACGCCGAGCTGGGCGATTCCAAGCTCGTTATCGATCTGCGGTGCGACGAATTCGGGTTCCAGATCAATAACATGGGTCCCACAGACACCGATATCGCTCAGCTGCAGCACCTCTGTCGGCCAGGTCAGCGCCAGGCTGTAGCCGTGGATGGGCTCATCGTTGGTGGCGGTGATGGTCATATGGACACTGTTGTCTCCCGGGCTGCCGGAGGCGTAGCCGACCTGCAGCACGTTCGCTGCGTCGAGGGGAGCCCCGTAGGACCCAGCCAGGAGCGCGAGCGCGGCAAGGAGGAAGCTGAAAATGGCAGGGTGTGTTTTTCTGGTCATGGCTATCTCTTCTTCACTCCTGGCAGCCGAGGTTGTCCCGGAAGGTGGGATCGATTCCAGCCTCGGGGAAGGGGGCCGGGGGTGGTGGACTGTTCCCGATGAACAGGTAGAACAGCAGGTAGACAGGGTCTGATATATCAAGCAGCCCGTCATCGTTTGAGTCGGCAGAGTCCATGCATACCGGTTCAGGTCCCTGCAGGAACAGGTAGTGCGCGATGGATACCGCATCGGTCACGTTGACATCGGAGTCACGGTCGAAATCACCCCTGGTAAAGTCAGGGCCGAAGGGAAACAGCAGTGTCCTGAATACTGTTCCGTTGCCGGGCAGGCAAAGCAGCAGGGTGTTTTCCGAGATCTGGATGCCGCCGAGGTGTTCGGCCTGGTCGTAGGCCGTTCCGACGGCCTCCATGCTGATTTCAAAGCTCGGGGCCGTCAGGGGGCAGGTTCCCGGAGGTCCGTTCGTGTAGAGCTCACGCACGACGCCGTCTTCAAATCCGGCCAGGAAGGTGTCACGGATCGGGTCGTAGCTGACCCCCGAGCCGATGTTGACATCGATGAACAGGCTGGGAGGCGAGCAGGAGCGAACCAGGTTTCCGTTGTTCCTGAAAATATAGATCTCCCTGGTGTTCTTCTCGGTGGCCACGAAGTTCTGGGTGGCCGGGATATAGCTCAGCCCGCCAATCACCGGGTTGTCAATCCCGGTGGGGAAACGCAGGCTGATGGTGGTGCCCGAGGTCGGGTCGGCGAGGCTTGCCAGCCGCAGCCGGTTGTCCGAGGTGTTGGCAATGGCCAGGAAGTCTTCATAAAGCTGGGGTGGGAAGCCAAGCTGGATCGCCGGGACGAAGGCGATTCCGCCCGGGTTTGTCCAGGGGCTGGGGAAGCTGTCCCCGGTGGACTCGCTGAGGTCTTCCTCGAGGATCGAGATCGTGCCGCTGGAATTATCGGTGAGGTAGATCTTCTCGTTTTCCGGGACCAGGGTGAGGTCGTAGCAGCCGCCGGTGGGTGAGGTGGTCCAGTTGATCACCCCTCCGGGGCCGACAACGGTTGAACAGACACAGCCGGCCTCGCCAAAGGAGTCATTCTCGGCAGCCCTGAGTGAATAGTTTGAGGGCCCGGTGACGGGAGTGGAGTCGGTATAGCTGGTCCGGTCGCCGGGGATCGTGTCAAAGGCAACACCGTTTCGAAGAAGCTGGATAGAGCCCTCGTAGGAGCGGCCGGGGCCGGAGCCGTTGTTGGTCCAGCTGAGCTGGACCTGTCCGGTAACGCTCAGGCGGCAGGAGAGCTCGTTGGGGGGAATGACCTCGGGGATCACCTGTTCGAGCTGGTAGATTCTTCCGGATCCTCCGATGACCGCGAAGCGGTTCTGGCCGGGTCCGACCAGGTAGGAGGTGACTCCCCGCAGGTCGGTTTCCGGGACCTGTCCCAGCGGGACCTCGATGCCGGTGCGGTTGGCCGCAAGCTGGTCATCGATAATAAGCCCCTCGGTGGTCATCTGGATGATCTTGGAGGGGCCCTGGTCAAGGATGCTTCCATAGGAGACATAGAGCGAGAGAGATTCGCTGTCGAAGCTCATTCCCTGCCCGCGAATCATCGACTCCTCGCTGACCTTGCCCGGCAGGAGGAACGAGCGGTAGATGTTTCCATCGAGACCGATGCGAAGTGCCAGGTCGCGGCTGGTGTCGAGGGTCCAGAATTGTCCCGAGACGATGTCGTAGCTCAGGCTGTAGAGGCTTGCTCCGTCTTCGGCTGTGAGATCGATGGAGAAGCTGAAGCCGGGGTCGACGTTGCCGTTTTCATCGACCGCCTTGATCGAGTAGCTCTGCTGGCCCCGCAGGCCGGTCAGGGAGAGAACGAAGATTTTTCCGGTGGGATCATGGAAGGCGATGCCGCGGTTGAGCGACATGTTGCTTTCGGCAATGCTGCCGCTGGGGTGAGGATTCTGCACCGTTCCCAGCAGGGTGGTGAAGTCTCTGCTCAGGTGGTAGATGAGATGGTTTTCCGCTGAGCTTCCGTTGGCGCCGAGGACCCAGAATGTTCCATCGCGGGAATCCTCGGTGAGGTCAATCAGCTCCCGGTTGGCCGAGCTGAGCGCTTCGCTCAGGCCGAGAAGGTCACCGTTGGTGGCCTTCAGCTCCGCAGGGCTCAGCCCCAGCAGAGCAACGATGACCGGGAGGCAGGCCAGCAGCCTGGCCTGGGTGATCGGCCTGTAATGTTCATTCGACATTTGGAAAACACCTTTATTGGGGAGTAGACCTGCCGGTCCGCCCCTCAAAAATGTACACAACTGCTTCAGCGGAAAAGATCAGGCGATTAGTTGACGAAGTCCTACAGGAAAAACCCGCCAACCCGCATACAGTCCCGGTTGGGACACCTGTCCCGACCCGGAATGTGTTATTTCTTTTCAGTCGAACAGGCGGTCCTGGAAGGCATCGGAAAGGTCATTCAGCCGCCGTATTCGAGAGTCAAACCCAAAGATCTGAACTTCAACTACTCAATTATAGGGTTCTGTGCGGGTGCGACCAACCCGAATTCCACATCGACCTTTCACGACACACTGTTTTTCTCCCTTTCTAGCTTGTACGTTTAGAGTTAGACTTCGCGCCATTGGGTTTCAAAGGATCTCCAGTGAAGCGATGGAGGCAGCAAAATGAGCGAAAAAACACCGAACACAGTCTCAATACGAGAGTTACCGGAACATGTGGGAGAAGAGGTCTGCATAGCCGGCTGGCTCTACAACAGGCGCTCGAAGGGAAAGATCCATTTCCTGCAGTTTCGAGATGGCAGCGGCCGGGTGCAGGCGGTGATGGGAAAAGCAGATGTCAGCGAGGAGATCTTCGAGCTCTGTTCCCACCTGCCCTATGAATCTTCGGTTGTTGTCAAGGGGACCGTGGCGGCTGATGAGAGAGCTCCCAGCGGGGTCGAGCTGCAGGCCTCTGATCTCCAGGCCCTGCATGAGCCTGAGAGTGAATATCCCATCTCGAAGACATCCGATATAGGCCCTGATTTTCTTCTGCGCCATCGCCATCTCTGGCTGCGCCAGAGCAAGCAGCACGCCATCCTCCGGGTGCGCGACGCGGTGATTACGGCGATCCGGAATTTCTTCGGGGAGAGAGATTTCGTCTGCGTCGACGCGCCGATCTTTACTCCCAATGCCTGCGAGGGGACGACGAACCTTTTCGAGGTTGAGTATTTTGATGAGAAGGCCTACCTGACCCAGAGCGGCCAGCTCTACATGGAGGCCGCCGCCATGGCCTTCGGCAAGGCCTATTGTTTCGGGCCGACCTTCCGGGCGGAGAAGTCGAAGACCCGCCGCCACCTCACGGAGTTCTGGATGGTCGAGCCCGAGGTGGCCTTTGCCGATCTCGATGACATCATGGACCTGGCTGAAGAATTTGTTACCTCGATCGTCCAGTATGTTCTCAAGCACCGTCGTGCAGAGCTGGATGTGCTTGAGCGGGACACCACCCTGCTGGAGAAGGTGGCGACGCCTTTTCCGAGGATCTCCTACTCCGAGGCGGTCTCGATCCTGCACGAAAAGGGGCTTGAGTTTGAGGCGGGCGGAGATTTCGGAGCCCCGGACGAGACGGCGCTTTCCGAACACTTCGAGAGCCCCGTGCTGGTGCACCGCTACCCATCGGAGGTCAAGGCCTTCTATATGAAGAGAGATCCTGAAGATGCGAACTACGCGCTCTGCGTCGACATGCTGGCCCCGGAGGGGGTTGGAGAAATTATCGGCGGCGGACAGCGTGAAGATGACCTGAAGGTACTCGAGGCCGGCATCGATAAGCACGAATTGCCCCGTGAAGCTTTTGAATGGTACATGGACCTGCGCCGTTACGGAACGGTTCCCCATGCCGGGTTCGGCCTCGGTATCGAGAGAACGGTTGCGTGGCTGTGCGGTACTGAGCATGTGCGCGAATGCATTCCATTTCCCAGGATGCTCCACAGGATCTATCCCTGATTTTTCCCGGGTGAATCATCTCTCTGCCCCAGCAGGCCAGGTTTTTCATGAAGATCGGTATATTCGGAGGCACCTTCAATCCCATTCACCTGGGGCATCTCGCTGTCTGCAGGGCGGTTCACTCCGGCCATGAGCTCGACAGCGTATTGCTGCTCCCATCGGGATCTCCTCCGCACAAGCAGGATGACAGCCAGCTGGCGGCGGCGCACCACCGCCTGGAGATGGTTCGAATAGTTGCCGGGGAAGCCGAATTCCTGGAGCCCTGTACCGCCGAGCTTGAGCGTGAAGGCCCCAGCTACATGGTCGATACCCTGGAGATTCTCCGGGAGCGCCACCAGGGTGATGAGCTTTTTCTCATTGTCGGGGGTGATACGGTCGGAGAGCTGCCGACCTGGTACCGCTGGCAGCGTCTCTTTGACCTCTCCCGCGTGGTCTCGGTGAACCGGCCGGGTTTCAACCCCGGGTATGAGGCCGGGAGCTTTCCCGGGATCAGCGAGGAGACCCTGCAGCAGTGCAGGGCTGACAGGATCGAGATGGACGAGGTCGACATTTCCAGCACCCGGATCCGGGAGCTTGCAGGAGCCGGGGGAGATTTATCAGGCTGGGTTCCTCCTGCAGTGGGTGATTACATCATCTCCGAGGGCCTTTTTTCCTCCTGAGAGGAACAAGCCCCCGGCAGGATTCGCCCTGGGGGCCATCGGGGGGAATAAGCTTGCAACCGCCCGGGGGCTGATTATTCTAGCCGACAGTCGGGGGCGCTTATCCAGGCTTGTCCCCGGGGGTATGAGTCCAGCGGCAGAAAAAACAGGTAGCGTTATGGCATCCGTTGTCGGAATTCCACGTGAAATCAAGGAGCAGGAAGGCCGTGTGGCTATTGCCCCGGCCGGGGTGCATGTTCTCTGCCAGGCCGGCCAGCAGGTCCTGATCGAGTCCGGCGCCGGAAAGGGCAGCGGCATTGCCAACGAGGAGTTCAGCCAGGCTGGAGCGGAAATTGTCGAGCGTGAAGAGGTTTTCTCCCGCAGCGATATCATCGTCAAGGTCAAGGAGCCGCTGGAGGAGGAGTACGAGCTCCTGCGTGCAGGACAGATTGTGTTTACCTTTTTTCATTTTGCCGCATCTCGTTCATTGCTCGATGCCATGCTCGAGCGGGAAATTACCTGCGTAGCCTATGAGACCATTCGTGACCGGTCCGGGCACCTGCCCATCCTCACGCCGATGAGCGAGGTGGCAGGGCGGATGGCGGTCTTCGAGGGCTCCAGGCATCTCGAGAGCCCCTCCGGCGGCCGCGGGGTTCTCGTTTCAGGTGTTCCCGGCGTCGAGCCGGCAAAGATAGTGATCCTCGGCGGTGGCGTGGTCGGACTCAACGCGGCGAAGATCGCGGCGGGCACCGGCGCCCAGGTGACGATCTTCGATGTCTCCCATGAGCGCCTGCGCTATCTCGATGACATCCTGCCGGCCAATGTCACGACTCTTTATTCAAATCCCCTGCTGGTGGGCAAGAAGGTTCACCAGGCGGACCTGGTCATCGGCGCTGTGCTGGTGGCCGGAGCGAAGGCTCCAGTCCTTGTCAGCCGCGAAGATGTGAAAATGATGAAAGATGCCTCGGTGTTGATCGATGTAGCTGTCGACCAGGGGGGCTGTATCGAAACCTGCCGCCCGACCACCCACAGTGAGCCGACCTATGTTGAGGAGGGGGTGCTTCATTATTGCGTGGCCAACATGCCGGGCGCCGTTGCCCGGACCTCGACCTTCGCCCTTACCAATGTTACCCTGCCCTACCTTGAGGTCCTGGCCCGGGAGGGAATCGAGGGTTTCCTGGGCTTCGGTGAACATGTCGCCGCCGGCCTGAACGCCCATGCGGGCAAGGTGTACCACGAGGGGGTCGCCGGTAGTTTTGACCTGCCGCTTGAGTCGGTTACTTCCCTGCTGGGAAAAAATAAGTAAAATAAGACCCCGTTTTATCCTGAGTATTTGTGAGACGAGTCTGAGAGATGGGAACAAAGGCACCGGCAGATCTGGATGCCATCTACGAGCCGATTGTGGCCGAGATGGAGCGGCTGGATGAATTCCTGCGTGGAGAATTCCAGTCCAGCGAACCGCTGATCCATGAAATCCTCGAACACGTAGCCCGCTTTGGAGGAAAAAGACTGCGCCCCGCGCTGCTCTTCCTCTGTACCCGCCTGGTTGGCGGTGAGGTGAACGCGGATGCGGTCCGGATCGGCGGGGTGATCGAGATGGTTCACACCGCGACGCTGGTTCATGATGACCTGCTCGATGGTGCAGTGATGCGCAGGCGGGTTGATACCGTCCACGAGCGCTGGGGGGACCGCCCCTCTATCCTCATCGGCGATTTCATTTATTCCCGCGCCTTCCAGCTTTCCACGGGCGTTGAGGGGATGGCGGCTGCGCTCTCGGGGGCGACCAACAAGATCTGCGCCGGGGAATTGCTGCAGATCGGCAGCCGCTTCAAGAGTGACCTGAGCGAGGAGTCCTATTTCGAGATTATCCAGAAGAAGACAGCTGTTCTTCACGCCCTGGCCTGCGAGCTTGGCGGGGTTTTTGCCGGTCTCGAGCCGGCGGAGTCACAAGCGCTCGGTGGGCTGGGCATGGATCTCGGCATGGCCTTCCAGGTTGTTGACGATTGCCTGGACTATGCCGGCGAGGAGACGGTTGTCGGCAAGAGCCTCGGAACAGACCTGCGCCAGGGAAAGCTGACGCTGCCGCTGATCTACCTGCGTGACAGCCTCGATGAGGCCGAGTCAAAATGGTTGCAGAAGGCCCTCTCGGCTCCGATGGAAGAAGATGTCGAGATGCGTATCCATGACATGGTGCGCAACGGGGGGGTTCTCGTCCGTTCTTTCGAGCGTGCGCAGGCCTTTGTTCAGAATGCCAGGAGCACCCTTCAGGATATCTGTACCCTCGACGTGAAGGTCTCTGACTCGGTGAAGCAGAGTATTGAGCTGGCCGCGGATTTTGTGATCAGCCGCGACCTCTAAACGGCCGGGAGCCTGCCGCCGGCGCTTTTCAGCTGTCTCTCTGCCAGTGCCCGCTTTTTCCGCCGCTTTTTTCAAGCAGGCGGATCTCCTCGATCACCATTCCCCGGTCGACCGCCTTGCACATGTCGTAGACGGGCAGGGCGGCTACCGAGGCGGCCGTGAGGGCCTCCATCTCGACGCCGGTGCGGGCTGTGACACGGGCAGTCGTTTCGATCAGCAGCCGAACCTCGCCGCCGCTTTCCTGCTGCGTGGAGTCCCAGCTGAAGACGACCTCGACATGGTCGAGCGGCAGTGGATGGCAGAGAGGAACCAGGTCGCTGGTTCTCTTGGCGGCCTGGATCCCTGCGAGCCGTGCGGTCGCGAGAACCGCTCCCTTCGGGTTGGTCTCACTGGTGACCTGCTCCCGCGTGGCTGGGTTCATGCGGATGCTGGCACCGGCCCGGGCGCTTCGCCGGGTGGTCTCCTTGCCACCGACATCGACCATTCGGGCATCGCCGGTTGAATCCAGGTGGGAAAGTTTTTCCGAATCCATGCGTCCATCCTTGCCCGGCGCTGGCAAAGAGTCAAGCGCAGGCCCCGGGTGGGGGAAAGAGGAGCTGATGGAGGAGCCTCCAGTGCTTGACGCTTCGCTCAGAGAAACTACAATCTCTTGGCGAGGAAAAAGGTTCAGCATTGCCCCAGGAAGGGCCAGGAAGTCGATGCCCGTAATCCAGAAACTACCTGCGGACGTGATCAACCGGATTGCCGCCGGGGAGGTCATTGAGCGTCCCTCCAGCGTCATCAAGGAGCTGGTTGAGAACTCCATTGATGCGGGAGCCACCGAGGTCCTTATCGACCTCGAGGAGGGGGGCTGTAAGCGCCTGACGGTCCGTGATAATGGCTGCGGCATGGACGCGCCCGACCTCCAGATGGCCTTTGAAAGCCACTCTACCAGCAAGCTTGACACCAGCGGCTCCCAGGAGGGCCTGTTTGGCGTCGACACCCTGGGTTTTCGGGGTGAGGCTCTTCCAAGCATCGGGTCGGTTGCCGAGGTCGAGGCTGTTTCCCGTACGCCCCTGAGCGAACATGCCTACCGCTACAGGCTCGATGGCAAGCCGCCGGAGCCTGCTGCAGGTGAGCCCGGAACCGTCCTTGAGGTCAGGAATCTCTTTTCCAAGCTGCCGGCGCGGAGAAAATTTCTCCGCCGCCCTGCCACCGAGCTGTCTCATGTCATCGGCCAGGTGACCCGGATCGCCCTTGCCTACCCCGGCATCAGCTTCCTGGTCACGAACATGGGAAAGCGCTCCCTGGATCTTCCGGCCTGCGACAGCCTGCGTGAGCGTCTCGGGCAGATTCTCGGCAAGGAGAAGCTCGGAGAGCTTCTCGAGGTGAGGCACCAGGGCACAGAGGGAGCGCCGCATCTGCACGGGTTTGTGAGCTCGCCCGGCCTGCGAAGGGGTGACACACGGATGCAGCATTTTTTCGTTAACGGGAGATGGGTGCGCGACCGCCTGTTCACCGCTGCGCTGCGTGCGGCCTACAGGGGCTACCTGATCCCCGGCAAGCACCCCCTGGCCTATCTCTTTTTTGAATTTCCCGCCGATGCGGTTGATGTAAATGTTCACCCCACCAAGTCAGAGGTGCGCTTCAGGAATCCGGGACTCATGTACCCCTTGATCTTCAACGTGGTCAGCAGGGTCCTCGAACCGGCCGGTGGTGAGAGACCGGCCCCGGGTGGCAGTGAGCGCAGCGAAGCTGCCGGGCAGGTGCCGGCTCCTGCCGGACAGGACGGCCCGGCCGTTTTTTCCCACTCTTCGGCGCATTCCACAGGGGAAGCGGTGGAGGGCTCTCCTGGAGGCGCCTGGAGTGCCCCGGTTGCAGAGGGTCAGGAGCCGGTGCCCGGGCCGGGGCCGTCTTCGGGGCCCGGGAGCCGAGCTTTCCAGCTGCTTGACTCCTATCTCCTCATGGAAGAGGGCGATGCAGTCCTGCTGATTGATCAACATGCCCTGCACGAAAAGATTCTCTTTGAGGGTATCTACCGCCAGCTCCTGGAGGGCGAGGTCGTGCTCCAGCGCCTCCTGGTGCCGGAGGTCCTGTCCATCCCGGCCCAGCAGGTTCCTCTCATCGAAGATGGCTGCCGCCTGCTGAGTGCCTGTGGCTACGAGGCTGAACCTTTCGGGGAGTCTGAGGTCGCGATCAGGGCGGTGCCGGAACTCTTTGAGGGCAAGGGGCGCAAGAGCCGCTCCGCAGAGATCTGCCAGGAGGTGTTCAACTGGCTCGAGCGCGAGGGCGACCGCTATCGCAGCGGGGCGGAGGAGACTCCCGAAATTCTCGAGGAGCGTCTCCGGGCTCTTGCCAGCCTGATGGCCTGCAAGCGGGCCGTCAAGGCCGGTGACCGCTTGAGTCCTGCTGAGATCGACAGCCTTCTTGAGCGTGCCGACCTGGCCAGGGATCCGAGGAATTGTCCGCATGGAAGGCCGACGATGGTCCGCCTCAGCCGCCGCGAGCTCGACAGCAGCTTCGACAGGAAGTAAGGTCTCTCCGCTTATGATCCAGAACTCCAACCCACCGGTATTTGAGCACTTCACTCTTGGGAGCGCAGTGCCGCTGGCGGTTAATTCCAACCGGAAGCTCAAGAACATCTACGTCAAGGTCTTCGTGATGGCTGACCTTGATGAGCAGTACACCAGCCGGTCCCTGCTGCCCATGGTTCTTCGCCGCGGGACGACCCGGCTGCCGGACATGCAGGAGCTCCGGAGATACAGGGAGAGCCTCTATGGCTGCACCCTTGGTTCCTCGGTGCTCAAGGTCGGGGAGTGGCAGATGGTCGCTTTCTCCCTGGATATCGTCAACGAGGCCTTTCTGCCAACCGGGGAGAGCCTCTTTGAAAAGGGCCTGCAGCTTCTGCGGGAGCTCATCTTTGATCCGCTGGTGGAGGATGGGGCCTTCAGGGGCGAGTACGTGGAGAGAGAAAAAGGGCTGCTGGAGAACAATATCAGCTCCCTGGTTGATGATAAGAACGAGTATGCCGTGTTGCGCTGTACCGAGGAGATGTGCTCCGGCGAGCCCTACCGGCGCCACGAGCTCGGCTCCATCGATGAGATTGCCGCGATTGATGCGGAGGGCCTGCTGGGTTTTTACCGGGACTGGTCCACCACGGCGCCCATCTCGATCTATGTCAGCGGAGATGTCGATCCCGCTGGTGTTCGCGATACGGTGTCAGAGGTTTTTTCCTTTGAGCGGCCGGAGCAAAGAGCCCTCTCAGCCCTGCCCGCAAGGGTAGAGGTTTCCGGGGTGAGGGAGGTCCGGGAGCAATTCGAGGTCAACCAGGCGCAGCTGGTGATGGGTTTCCGGCACGGTGTCCATCCAGGTGACGGGCGCTATGAGGCCTTGTTGATGCTCAATGCCATCCTGGGCGGCTTTGCACACTCCAAGCTGTTCCAGAACGTTCGGGAGAAGGCAAGCCTGGCCTATTCGGCACGGTCCTGGGTTGAGCGCACCAAGGGTCTGCTCTACATGGCCTGCGGAATCGCCACGGAGAATTATGAGCAGGCCCTGGAGATCTGCCTGGAGCAGCTGAAGGCGATCGAGGAGGGTGAGATCTCTGAGGAAGAGTTCGATGCATCCCGGAAAACAATCATCAACCAGAACCGCATGCTGGAAGACAACTTCCCGATGCTGATGGCCAGTGATTTTATCTGGCGCCTGCATGGAGAGGAGCTGGACCTGGGTGCCATGCGTGAGCGCCTCGAGAAGGTTACAAGGGAGGAGATTGCAGCCACGGCTGCCACGCTCCGCCATGACACGACCTATTTTCTGCATTCCTGAGAGAAGGGGAGCCGCCCCCGGGGCGGACCTGGAAACATGAGCCGGTTTGACATAGAGAAATTGAGCAACTCGACCCTGGGGGAGGAGGTCCACCGGACGACCCTCGATTCCGGCCTGGGGATCTCCTTCTGTCCCAAGCCGGGCTTCCAGAAGCGCTACGCCTGCTATTCCACCCGCTTCGGGTCGATTGACAATGAGTTCACGGCTGCCGATGGGGAGCGGCTGCGGGTTCCGGATGGAATTGCACATTTCCTCGAGCACACCCTTTTTGAGACTCCCGAGGGAAATGCCTCAGATCTCTTTGCCCGCAACGGGGCCTCCAACAATGCCAGCACCTCCTTTTCGCAGACCACCTATCTTTTTGCCGCCAGCGACCGCTTCTGGGATAACCTCGGCCTCCTCATCGACTTTGTCGAGAATCCCTGTTTCCAGGCTGAAAAGGTGGAGAAGGAGCGCGGTATCATCGAGCAGGAGATCAAGGGCTACGATGACAATCCCGGATGGGTCAGCTACCGCGGGCTGCTTGGCAATCTCTTCAGGGAACATCCCGTACGGATTGACATCGCCGGTACGGTGGAAACGATCGGACAGATCGATACAGATACCCTGCAGAGCTGTTATGACCGGTTTTACCACCCCTCCAACATGCATCTCTTCGTGGTTGGCGATCTTGACCGGGAGGAGCTCTTCAATTTCGTAGCCGGGAGGTCCCGCCAGGCTGAAGCGCCTGCAGGGAGCCTGGAGCGGAGCTATCCCGAAGCGCCGCCCGGGGTCTCCTCGCTTGCCGACGAGGTGGAGATGGACGTGGCGGCCGCCAAGTTCATTCTCGGTTTCAAGGAGGTGGGGGTGCCCCTTTCGGGCGAGGAGCTGGTTCGCAGGGAGCTTCTCAGTGAGCTGGGCCTGGATCTGCTCTTTGGCAGCTCAAGCGACCTCTTTCGCGAGCTCTATGAGAAGCAGCTTGTCCATGATGAGCTCTGGAGTGGCTATGACGCCCTCGGCGGGGTGGCCTATGCAATGGTCGGGGCTGACACAGCGTGCCCGGAAGAATTCCCCGGAAGGCTTCTCGATGGAATCGGGAGCCACCTTGACGCGGCGCTCAGCCACGAAAATTTTGAGCGGAAAAAGAGGCATTTCATCGGTGATTTCGTGCGGCGGTTCAACAGCCTGGAATTCATCGCGCATGGATTTACCGCCTATCACTTCCGTGATTTTAATCTCTTCGCCCTGATTGACCTGATCAACGGGCTGGAAAGGGAGATGCTCAGGGAGCACCTTGAGACGCTCCTGGATCCTGCCGGCCACTCGATCTTCAAGGTCCTTCCACGGGGCCAGTGAGCCAGTTACAGGTGAGGTCTTGAGAGATGATGGTTGAACCCGCTGAGAAAAAAACCGGAGACGCTTCCGGAGTCCTGGTCTGCCCTGACACCCACCTGCCGCTGGAGGCGGCACCGCCGGGGCAGGTCGCCCGCCTGGCAGAGCTCCAGGGGAGCGGGAAGCTCAGGACCATTTCCGGCCAGCCTGTCGAGGGGGTCCCGACAGGAGCCTGGATTCGAAGCGATGGAGCCCTTCTCTACCTGGTGATCGATGGGATCTCCAGGATGGTGATTGAGGATGCGGTCTCCCTCGAAGGAGAAGATCCGGCCGGCGAAAGCTGAGTCCGTATTTTCAGGCTTCGCATTTGCCGGCAGCCCCGGCAGTGGTCCGTATCTTCATGGCGAGCCTTCCGTCCTCCAGGTGCAGATAAGCTGTCTGGCCGGGCTCAATCTGGTCGAGAATGATCATCTCGGAGACAGGATCTTCAATTTTCTCTTCCAGCGCCCGGCGCACGCCGCGCGCTCCAGTCCTGTTGTCGAAGCCCATCTCGATCAGGTGGTCCCTGGCCTTGGGGCTGACGGCCAGCCGAAGGCCCTTCACCGCCAGGCGTTTTTCAACCTTGGCCAGCTCAAGCGCGAAGATTCCCTTGATCTCCTCATGGTTCAGGAAACCGAAGGGAACGACGGCATCGACACGGTTGAGGAACTCCGGACGGAAGTGGTTCTCCAGGGCGTCCTTGATGAAGCCCTGGACGCATTCTGCATTTTCTGAATCCTCGGCTGCGCTGTGGAAGCCAAGGGAGCTCTGGTCCAGGGAGGCCCGTGCTCCGAGGTTCGAGGTCATGATGAGGATCGTGTTCTTGAAATCGATGGTCCTTCCGAAGCCATCGGTCAGGCGCCCCTCTTCAAGGATCTGCAGGAGCATATTGGCAAGGTCCGGATGGGCCTTTTCGATCTCATCGAGCAGTATTACCGAGTAGGGCTTTCTGCGGATCTTTTCGGTCAGCTGTCCGCCTTCCTCGTAGCCTACGTAGCCGGGAGGGGAGCCGATCAGCCGGCTGATACTGTGCTGCTCCATGTATTCCGACATATCGAAGACCATCATGGCCTCGGGGTCCCCGAAGAGGAATTCAGCCAGGGCCTTGGCCAGGAGAGTTTTGCCGACCCCGGATGGTCCGACAAATATGAAGGAACCCATCGGCCGGTTGGGGTCCTTCAGGCCGGCTCGTGAGCGCCGGATGGCCCGGCTTGTCCTGCTGACTGCAACGTCCTGCCCGACCACGGTCTGGTGCAGGATATCCTCGAGCTTGGCGAGCTTCTGGCTTTCTTCTTCGGCCAGGTTCGAGAGGTTGATGCCGGTCATCTCGGCGATGGTGTCCCGCACGCTGTTGGCAGTGACCTCGCCGTCGATCTCCCTGGAGGCGGTCTTCCAGCTGTAGATCTCTTCATCCTTGGAGATCTTGAGCTTTTCAACCTTGTCCCTGATCGAGGCGGCCAGCTCGAAGTCCTGGTTGTGGACGGCATCATCCTTGTTGTTTTCAAGCCGGGCGATGTCGTTTTCCAGCTCAGTCAGGTCCGGGGGACGGGTGGTCCTCTCAAGACGCTCACGGGAGCAGGCCTCGTCGATCACATCGATGGCCTTGTCCGGCAGGTAGCGTCCGGAGATGTAGCGCTGGGAGAGCTCGACCGCGGCCTCGATGGCCTCATCGCTGATGCGAATGCGGTGATGGCCCTCAAAGCCGTCACGGAGCCCCTGGAGAATCTCGACAGCCTCTCCCTGGGAGGGGGGCTCGACGATTACATTCTGGAACCTGCGCTCCATCGCTCCGTCTTTTTCTATGTGCTTGCGGTACTCATCGAGGGTCGTGGCTCCGATGCACTGGATATCACCACGCGACAGCGGCGGCTTGAGGATGTTGGCGGCATCGAGGGAGCTCTCCGAGGCGCCGGCTCCCATCATGGTGTGGATCTCGTCGACGAAGATGATGATGTTCTTGGCGTCGATGACCTCTTTGATGATCGTCTTGAGGCGCTTTTCAAATTCGCCCCGGTATTTGGTTCCGGCCAGGACAGCTGCCAGGTCGAGGTTGATCACCCGCTTGTCTGAGAGCACCTCGGGGATGCTGTGGTCGGCAATTCTCTGGGCGAGTCCTTCGATGATGGCTGTCTTGCCAACACCGGGCTCCCCGATCACAACGGGATTGTTCTTCGTCTTGCGGCTGAGAATCTGGATGATCCTCTGGATCTCCTTGTCCCGTCCGATCACCGGCTCAAGCTTGTTGAGGGCGGCCTGTGCGGTCAGGTCGATGCTGTAGGAGTCGAGGACTGTCAGCTTCGGGCTGCCTGATTTGGGAAAGCTGTAGTTTTCCTGTTTGCGGTGTTCTTCTTCGGGTGTGGGTTCGAGCATTGCCATGATGGTTTGTTCTATGTTCTCTCCATTCAGTTTGAGATCGCTGAGCAGGTGGGCGCCACTACCTTCTTTTTCCCGGATCACACCAATCAGGATGTGTTCGGTAGAAACATAGGAATGGCCGTTCCTGGAGGCCTGTTCGCTGGCCAGCTGGAGGCAGCGCTTGGCATGAGGGGTAAAGGGGATTGCGTCGGAGCGCGATTTGACCGCAACCTGTTCCAGGCTTGCTTCGATCAGCTCCTGCATCCGCTCGAGATCGATTTTTTCTTTCAGCAGTGCCTGGACGGCTATGCTTCCCCTCTGGGAGACAATTGCGTGCAGGAAGTGCTGGGTATCAATATGGTCGTGGGAGCGGCTCCGGGCTGCCTCTCCGGCCGCCAGGAGTACTTTTTCTGCTCTTTCAGTGAACTTTACAGCCATGTTAACCGTCCTGGTTCATTTCTCCGATTCCACTGGCACCGAAGCCCGATTCCTCTCGAGCCAGAGAAATCTATCCCACACAGGCGAGTTTGCAAGTCAGGTTGAAGTTGAAACTCTCCACATGAGCCCGCTTCTTGATTCCAGCCGCATCTCGGGCAATTCAAAATATTTAGAGCATTGTTTCGAAAATGCAGCTGGCAGGGTTTATAGGTACTATCCGGGCCGGGAAGCATATCTGGAGCGGTGCCGGTTCCAGCTCCGGGGATGGTCGTTGGGCAGGGCTGCCCCGGGGGCATCGAATTGCTGAAGAAGTGGCTCTATGGGCCGATTTTTCCGGTGGGACAGCATCAAGAGAGCCTCCTGGAGGGTGGGTTTCTAATCCAGTTGCACCAGATGATGGCGCAAAACCTTTCGCCCAGGTTGGTTTTTAGCGGGAACAGGCTTCTTGTTCAGCCCGGGATCAAAAGATCCGGCCTCTTAAGCTGTTTAGATTAAGCACTTTAAGGCCTGTTCGCGGACTGTGAAAAAATTGTGGAATTCGCCCGTGGTGGTCTTGACTAGGATTTAGACAACGATTATATTTATGGCTGTTCAGGGCAGACGGTTAATGCTCTGGCACCCAAAATCGAATATTAGATTTTCTCTTCACTTCTTTTCTAAGGGCGTCTTAACTCCTCTGAGACGTCCTTCTTTTTTTGCCTGCATTTTCGCTCAACGGCGTGCAGGGGCCATTCCTCAGAGCCGGGTTCCGTTTTCAGTGGGAGAGCCGGGAACCTCAGATCTCAGCGTTGAAGACCTTCCAGTCTTTGCCAATCCAGACCAGCTGCTTGATGTAAAAGATGAAGGGAACAGGAGTTCCGTCAATCTTGAACAACAGCTTGCTCTTGCTCATGGTGGGGAGCTGCTTCTTGAAGATGCTGTAATTCGGCGTGTAGGTGATCTGGCCGGGGACGAATTCGTGCTCGATCTTCTTGTCCTTGATGGCTTTCAGGGTTTGTTCTGCAGCCTTACCATTCTGGGCCTCCAGGGAGATTCCGAGGATGCTGTAGCCGCCCCCTGTAAGGATTGCCTTGAGGTCGGCATCGACGACCATGAATTTTTTGACCTCGTCGATGTTGCCGGCTTCAAATGTACGGCCCAGGAGAATCATGGTGTTCTTCAGTGAATCCAGAAGCTCTTTCTCGTTGACGCCTTCAGGGGGGCCGGCAGGTTTTGCAGCCTCTGCCGGTTGAGCGGGTTCGGGGGCCAGGGGAGGCGTGGGGGCGGGTTTAGAGACTTTTTCAGGAGGATTGCCGGCGGGCTTTTCTTCGGCCTCCGGCTTTTCTTCCGGGCTGGAAGGATTTGTCCCCTCGGGCTGGATATCCTTTGCAAGTTTTTCCAGCTCTGGGTTGGGCTTGGTCTCCGGCTTGGGGACCGGGGGAGTTTTGACAGTTTCCCCGGTGCCTTCACCTGCCGCCGGGGGGGGCGCTGAGGGGGAGCAGGCGCAAAGACCGAGGCCACCCAGGAGAAGAAGAAAAGTGCCGGGCGAGAGATATTTCCGAGTCATTCGGTGCGAACTCCTTACCAGTCTGCGGTTCCACTGCCCTTGCCACCGGGCTATTTTCTGCCTGGGCTTAAGATAATTCATGAGCCGGAAATAATGGAGGCGGAAAACGTATTTTTTTTTGAAGGCCCTGAGTCGGTTTGAAAAACCGGGCCGCCCGGTATAATGCCGGGTACCAGGTATCTTCCGTTGCTGGTTCCGGGAAATGAACGTTTTTGCCCGGCTTGTCCTTCCGGCACCAGCTATCCTTCCGGAACCCGGCTCAATCCTTGCACCTGCAGGTTCTTTCCATATGCTGCGATTTGAAATTCGCCAACACGGCAAGAAGGCCTATCTTTTCGAGAGCGTCAAGAGCCCGGTTTTCGTCGGGCGCGACAAGTCGATGGACATGGTTCTCGATGATCCGAGGGTTTCCCGCCAGCACGCGGTGATTACCGCCAGGGATGGCAGCTACGTGATCCAGGATGTAGGGGGGCGAAATCCTGTGCGGGTCAATCGCAAGGTGGTGGTCCGCCATGAGCTCGTCGATGGCGACTCGGTCCTGCTTGGAAACACCCTCCTGAAGTTTCAGCAGGTCGCGGAAGGGGAGGAAGGCGTCCAGTCCGAAGCTGGGGCGGCCGGTTCGGCGGCGACAGTAGTCGATGCGCGGGAGACCTTCCAGAATCTCAGGGACACCCCTGAGATCATCAGCTCCGAGAGCACGATCTCAGGGACGGTCGATGGAGAAGAAGAGAGCTCAGCGGCCGGCCCGGTAAGAAATCTAAGGATCCTGCGCAATTTCAGTGAGCTCATCAGGAATATCTCTGACCGTCAGCGCCTGCTCGAATCCGCCCTGCATGCTGCCCTGGACAATGTCGATGCCAAGTACGGTTTCATCGGCCTGTTCGGCCCCGGCGGGGAGCTTGAGATCCGGGTCCAGAGGAGCCCCCGTGATCCGGCAGGGCCGATTTCCTACAGTCCCTCCATCGTTGAGAGGGTGCAGCAGGAAGGTATTGCCATCCTCTTCGGCGGTGAGGGAGATTCAGGTCCCTCACGGGCAGGTCTTGATTCGCGCAGCCTGAAGCAGCTGCAGATCTCAAGCGCCATGTGCCTGCCGCTGTTCAAGGCCGAGGAGGTCTACGGTGTTCTCTATGTAGATGACCGGGACAGGGATGCTCCTTTTTCCGAGGAGGATCTCTACTTCGCCAATATTCTCAGCAACCTCATCTGCCTGGCGGTGGAAAAAGAAGAGCTCTACGAGCAGATTCGTGACGAGAACATCGAGCTGAAGACCATCCTGCATCAGAAGAACCGCTTCATTGGCGCCAGCCCCCAGATGAAGGAGGTCCAGCGGCGGGTCAAGAGGGTGGCCGGTTTTGACACCACCGTATTGCTCAGCGGGGAAAGCGGCACGGGAAAGGGGCTCCTGGCAAGGGCGATCCACGACCGCTCGATGAGACGGGCGAAACCTTTTGTCGAGATCAACTGCTCGGCCATTGACGACAGCCTGCTGGAGCCCGAGCTGTTCGGTTACGAGGCCGGCCACGACATCGCCGGCGCCGATTCTCGAGGCAAGGCCGGCAAGATCGAGCTTGCCGACGGTGGGACTCTCTTTCTCGATGATGTAGATGGCATGAGCGCCGAGGTCCAGGCGAGGATCCTCAGTGTCATCGAGAACGAGGTGGTTGACCGCCTGGGAGGAAGTGGAGGAAGGTCAGTCGACCTGCGAATCATCGCCGCCAGCAACAAGCCGCTCCTGGTTTCGGTCGAAGAGGGAGGCTTCCGCGAGGACCTCTACTACAGGCTGAAGGTATTCCAGATTGAGCTGGCGCCGCTGCGTGAGCGGCGTGAAGACATCCTGCCCCTGTCGCTTCATTTTCTCTCTGAGCGCCAGTACGAGGATCGTGGCCCGGTTGATCTCTCGCCGAGAGCGAAGGAGCTTCTGATGGCCTATCACTGGCCGGGCAATATTCGCGAGCTGAAACACTTCATCGAGGAGGCCTTCCTCGTTTGCAACGGCACGACCATTTATCCCGAGAACCTGCCCGATGATCTTCGCCGCGAGGACAATCCCCAGCCCTCCGGGACTCTCTCAGAGATCGAGGGGCAGCACATCAGGAAGGTCCTGCAGAGCGTAAACTGGAATAAACGCCGGGCTTCTGAGGTTCTTGGAATCAACCGTTCGACGCTCTATGAGAAGATTCGCCTCTATCACATAGAGAAAGAGGATGACCAGCCTGGTGGGGACCCCGGGGACGGGGAAGACTGAATCTTCACTTCCGGCGAGCTTCTGGCGGTTGGTTTCTTGACAAGATCGTGGCAGGGTAATATGTACTCAGAGGAGAAAATCGGTTGGTTTTCTCTCAGCCTTGCTCAATGTGAACGCAGGGTGTTGAGTCGGCCGGGCCGGCTGGCGGCCTGTCGTTTTTGATTCGAAGCCTGAACAGGAATTATTCATGGAAGAGTCCGCGAACCCCCTTATCGAGGGTATGAACGAACATATCAAACGCACCGTCGAGCTGCTCGAGAAGACGGATCTCGAGGCGGTCAGCAGCCTTGTCGAAAAGCTCTACGAGGCCTACCAGGATGGAACCCGGGTCTTTATCTGCGGCAATGGCGGCTCGGCTGCTACGGCCAGCCACTTTTCTGAAGACCTTGCCAAGAGCACGATCAAGGACCAGACGGTTCAGAAGCGCCTGCGGGTCACGAGCATCACCGACAGCGTGCCCTTCATCTCCGCCCTCGGCAACGACTGGGGCTATGACACCGTGTTTCGTGAGCAGCTGGTGACGAGCGCAGAGGAGGGGGACATCCTCATTGCCATCAGCGGTTCAGGTAACAGCCCGAATGTGATCAACGCGGTTCAGTGGGCCGCAGACAATGGGCTCTTTACCGTAGGCTTCAGTGGCTTCAACGGCGGGAAGCTCAAGAGCACGGTCGACCTCTGCGTACACAGCCCCGTGCTCGACATGGAGATTGCCGAGAACACCCACATGGTGGTTGTGCACCTGGTCGTGAGTGGATTGCGCGCAAAGATCAGCGAGGCCGCCTGAGCTTCGCCGGCGGTCCGGTTGCTTGAGGGTGCGGTTTCAGTCTCTTTACCCTGGCGGTTTCCATGACAGAACAGCACAGACCTGGTGAGAATGCAGCGGGATCCTCCCTGCGTCTTTACGATGCAAATCTGAACCGGGCCTCTGAGGGGATGCGGGTGGCAGAGGATGTCTGCCGCTTTCATCTCGACCTGCCGGGTATCGCTGCTGAATTAAAGGAGCTGCGGCACCTGCTTTTTTCCGCTTCGGCGGGATCCGGGCTTTCGCGCCGGGACCTGCTGCAGGCAAGGAATATCGAGGGCGACCTGGGAAGGGACGTCCCGACTCCAGCCTGCTCGAGTGAGCCCGTCGATCTTTCTGAGACGGCCTCTCGAAACCTGCGGCGGGCTGCGGAGTCCATACGGGTTCTCGAAGAGGTCAGCCGCAGCAGGGCTGAAGATGCAGCCGTGTTCCAGGGCCTGCGCTACCGGGTCTATTCGGTAGAGAAGGCGCTGCTGAATCTCGCTGCAGAGAGGGCAGAGCTGGTTGAACGCCTTGAAAAGACCAGTGTCTGCCTCCTGGCAACTGCGGCAGCCTGCGCGGAGGGGGAGCTCTTTGCCACCCTTGAAAGCTGTATCGAGGCCGGGGTGGGAATGGTGCAGCTCCGCGAGAAGAGCCTCGCTGATGAGGAACTGCTTGAGTGTGCCAGGAGGCTGCGGGAGCTCTGCGCCGGCACCGGCACCCTGTTTATCGTTAACGACCGGCCTGATATTGCCCTCCTGAGCCATGCCGATGGGGTCCATCTGGGCCAGGAAGACCTTCCCCTGCCGCAGGTAAGGCGCCTGGTCGGTGACCGTCTCCTGGTGGGGCTCTCAACCCACTCCCTCAAGCAGGCGAGGCAGGCCGTTCGAGAAGGCGCTGACTATATCGGCGCCGGACCGGTTTATGAAACGGCCACCAAGGATGCCGGCCCCCTGCTGGGAACCGAAGGTCTCGAGGAGATTCTCAGCGAGGTACAGCTTCCTGTTTTTGCCATCGGTGGAATCACGGAATCCAATGTTGCCGGTGTCCAGGGGGTGGGAGGTGGCCGGGTCGCGGTCTGCTCCTCGGTCCTGGCAAGCGCAGCACCCGGAAAAATCGTTGAAGAGCTCCGCTCAGCGCTGGCATGAAAAGAACAGAGCCATGGCAGTGACCCCTTCTTCTGTCAGCCCTGCTGGTCTATAATTCTCCGCATGAGTGAACAGGCAAGACAGCGAATTCCGGCTCTGCTGCTTTCCCTGGTGCCCGGCTGGGGGCATGTCTACTGGGGCAGGGAGTCTGCAGGGATCAGCATCTTTTCCGCTGCGGCTCTCGTTGGTTTTGCCTTTCTCAATTCCTGGCTGGTCTACCAGGGTGCCGGCAAGACGACCCTGGTCTGGGTTTTCGGAGTCGTTTTCTTCCTGGTCATGGTGGCCAACTGGATCGATATTTACCTGCGCACTGATCCTGAACGAATCGGCGAGGATGACCGCCGCCGCCGGCTGTGCATGCAGCGTGGTACCGCAGCTTATCTGCAGGGCGATCTCGATGCCGCGCTGGGGGAATTCCGGGAGTGCCTGAAGATCGAGCCCAATTGCCCGGAGGCCCTGTACCGGCTCGGGGCCCTGGCTGTCCGCAGGGATGACCTGGAGATGGCCCGCAACAGTTTTCGCAGAGCCCTGCGTTACGACCTCGCCGGAAAGTGGTCGTGGGAAATCAAAAAGCAATTCGAGCGGCTGGATGAGCATTTTGCAGCGGGAGGTGAAGGCTCAAGCGGAGAGGAGCCCGGCGCAGAGGCTGCAGCCGGGTCCGGCCAGGAAGAATCTCCTGAACGAGAGGAAGAGGCCGAGCCCGCCTCGGCGTAGACATGGTTACCTATAAGGATTCAGGGGTTGATATCGATGCAGGCAATGCCGCCGTTGAGCGGATTGCCGACCATGTGCAGAGCACCTACACTCCAGGGGTGCTGACCGGCAGCCACGGCGGCTTTGCCGGGATGTTCCGCCTCGACTATCCCCGCGGGATTCTCGATAAGGAGTACAAGGATCCGGTTCTCGTGGCCTGTACCGATGGCGTCGGGACCAAGCTGGAGGTCGCCTATAAGATGGGCATCTCGAGCACGATCGGGATTGATCTCGTGGCGATGTGCGTCAATGACCTCATCGTCCAGGGTGCGAAGCCCCTGTTCTTTCTCGACTATATCGCCGTAGGGAAAATGGAGCCGGATACGATCAGCGGCCTGGTGGAGGGAATTGCTGAGGGTTGCAGGCAGTCGGGCTGTGCGATCCTCGGAGGCGAGACGGCAGAGATGCCGGGCTTCTATCCCGCCGGGCATTATGAGCTTGCAGGCTTCTCCGTCGGGGTTGCCGAGAGGAAGCGGCTGATCCTCGGGGACAAGGTTAAGGCCGGCGATAAGGTCATCGGCCTGCTCTCCAGCGGCTTTCATTCCAACGGCTACTCCCTGGTGCGCAAGGTCTTCTTCTCGAAGCGATCGAGTGCCCGCAGCCTTGAGCGCGTTCTGCCGGGCTGTGACCGCCCGCTTGGCGAGACCCTCCTTGAGCCGACGAAAATCTACGTCAAGCCGATCCTTTCCGTCCTCGAAGCCTACCGGCAGAAGCGGCCGGTGCACGCGATCAGCCACATCACCGGCGGCGGCCTCATCGAGAATATACCGCGTTGCCTGCCGGGGACTCTCGATGTGGTCATCCGGCGAAAGTCCTGGAAGCCTCCGGCCATCTTCACCCACCTGGCGAAGAAGGGCAAAGTTCCCAGGTCTGAGATGTACCGCGTCTTCAATATGGGGATCGGGATGGTGCTCGTGGTCTCACGCCATTTTGCCGGCTCGGTTCTCAGGCAGCTCCAGGATGAGGGGGAGCCGGCCGTGGAGATCGGCGAGGTGGTCAAGGGCAAGGGGCAGGTTAAGTTCAAATAGCCGTGCTGCCGCACACCGCTCGGGTGGACGGTCAGGGGCTGAGCTCGCCTGAGTAAACCTCGGTTGCCGGCCCGGTCATCCAGACGGTGCCCTCGCGGCCATCTCCATCCCAGCGGATCCGGAGGTCGCCGCCGCGCAGGTGGACCACGGCCTCGCGGTCGCACCAGTCGTTCAGCACCCCGGCGACAAGAGCCGCACAGGCCCCCGTGCCGCAGGCGAGGGTCTCTCCGCTGCCCCGCTCCCAGACCCTGAAATCAAGCTCGGTGCGTGAGCGCGGGACAACAAATTCGGTGTTCACCCGCTGGGGGAACCAGGGGTGGCTTTCAAAGCGCGGGCCCCATTCCGCCAGGGCGAGTTGTTCGAGTCCGGGCAGCTCTGCACCGGCGGGCGCCTCGGTTTCATCGAGGCGGATGACTGCATGGGGGTTTCCCATCGAGACGCCGGTAAGCCGGAAGACGAAACCGTCCAGCTCGAGGGGGATAGCGATGGCGGCCTCTTCGCCCTCGCCTCCATCATCCAGGGGCACCTCGCTTCTGCTCAATCCCGGCGCACCCATATCTACCGTTACCTGGCTGACCTTTCCGTCGTCCCCGGTTTCCAGCAGGAGTTTTTTAACCCCGGCATCGGTGTCTACCAGCACCTCGGTATTCTCAACGATCCCGCGATCGTGGACGTACTTGGCTACGCAGCGGATCCCGTTGCCGCACATCTGCCCCCGGCTTCCGTCGGCATTGTACATTTCCATGCGGCAGTGGCTCGCTGGACCTTCGGGCGGCTGGATGAGAATCAGTCCGTCGGAGCCGATGCCGAAGTTCCTGTCGGAAACCTTCCTGGCGAGCTCCGCCGGGTCTTCAATGGCCGTCTCGAATCCGTTGATATAGACGTAGTCGTTGCCGATGCCGTGCATCTTGGTGAATTTCACAGTCATGCCCGGCATCTTAGCGGAAAAAATCCTCGTTCAGACTATTTTTTGCACCTGAGGGGGGCGGCCGGGATCGTCTAAACTGTCAGGAAAGCAGTTTTGTTGAGGCCAGGAAGAATGTTGAGTTTTACAGGCTGTCCTTTGAGGCGCTTACAGGCATGGGTGCCGCTGTTGCTCTTCGCCGTGTTGTTGCAACCGCTGGAGCCGGTTCCTGCTGCCCAGGAAAAGAAGCCGGCCCGGGAACAGCCGCAAAAGAAACCGGAGAAGAAACCACCGATCCCCAGGCTGGCTGCCGAAGAGCTTCCGAAGCAGACCCGGACCCGCCCGGATCCTGCAAAGTCCCAGGTGGAGCTGGCCACCATCCAGGTCGATATCGAAGAGCTGGCGCAGACCATGGATGGGACTCGCTACACCCCCGGCACCCGCGTGGTGCAGAGCTACCTCGAGGAATATCTCCGCCGGGCCGGATACAGGGTCATCAAGGATGCGGCGAAAGCCCGCTACCGGATCCGGGGAAAGATCTCCACGATCTTTGACAAGGAGCTCATCCTCCAGAACCGGATCATCGCCTGGAAATATGCCGGCAGCGTCGTTGTTGATCTCCTGGATGCGAACGCAAAGGTTCTTCAGAAGGTGTCTCTTCCTGAGGTTTTTCGTCTCAATGTGAAAAACGAGAAATCAGCTATCTGGGATCTTCGCCGCTACCTCTCCCACCTGATCTACTCGGAGATCTGCCTGGAGGGCAAGGTGCTGGGCAACAGCGCGATCTTCGGCCTGCTTGAATCCCTGGCGGTCGATTCCTTTGACCGGGAGGAAGATGTCGAGGCCGGGGTGGTAGTCGAGAAGCTGGCCGATCAAGGCCTGAAGGCCGTTCCCTATCTTCTTCATGCGCTGACGGATACCCGGCCGGTGATGGCCAATGCAAAATATCCGGACCTGAAGGTTCCCACCGACCTGAAAATCTACCACCTTGCCGACAAGGCTCTTGAGGAGATCTTTCAGAAGGTCAGCCGCCTGGAGCTGAAGACGCCCGCGCGGCTTCGCTTCTATATCATTGCAGGCTGGGAAAACGAGTGGCGGCGTTTCTGCCGGCCCTTTCGAGAGTCTCCGGAACCGGAGCGCCGCCGCCACGCGCTGCTGAAGAAATCCGAAGGCGTTGTGCAGGAAAAAAACCTCCGCATTCTCGACTTCTCCCTCTACGGCAAAAAACCTTCCGGGAAAAAGGGCGGGGAAAAAAGCGGGGAAGAGGGCGGGGAAAAGGGTGGTGCGAAGAAAGGGTCCGATAAAAAGGGTCCCGAAGGTGAGCCAGGGGGCAAAAAGCAGCCCTGAGGCTAAAAGGGGCTCTTTTTTGCAAGTCCATTCATCGGGCTGTGTTGCAGTCTCTCCCCGGGACAGATATACTCGTTCGACTGGCTCTGTATTGTAACCACGGTCTGGATAGAGTCCGTTGGAGCGCGCCAATCGCGCCGCTCCGGCATATACCGTGCTTACCACCGGTCCAACAGTATGCACTTGGAGGCAAGGTATGGCGGCGACGATTCGAATTCCAACTCCCCTTAGAAAATTCACCGGGGGCAAGAGCGAGGTGGATGTAGAGGGCGGCACGGTCCGTGAGGTTTTCGATCATGTCGAGAACAGCCACGGCGGCCTGAAGGAGAAGATCTTTGACGATGCCGGCGAAATCCGGCGTTTCATCAATGTGTTCGTCAATGGCGAAGATGTTCGTCATGCCGAGGGCCTTGATACCCAGGTAAATGATGGCGACGAGGTGAGCGTGGTCCCGGCGATTGCCGGTGGGCTGGGCTCGCGGGCAGGAGTGGCCTGAATCATGGCAGGTAAGAGCTACGACGAGCTGCTCTCTGAGCATCGCCAGAGTATTCCCGAGCTGGATCCTGAGCAGGTCGAGGAAACCCTCGGCGGCGGCTCCGAGGTAACCATCGTCGATGTACGCGAGTCCGACGAATACCGCGCAGGTCATCTGCCCGGGGCGGTCCAGCTCTCAAGAGGATTTCTCGAGATGCAGGCGGCCAAGAAGCTTCCCGACCAGGATGCGCCCATCATCGCCTATTGCGCCGGTGGTGTTCGATCCCTCTTTGCCGCCAACTCGCTGCGGGTGCTGGGTTATACCAATGTCACCTCCATGAAGGGCGGCTTTACCCGCTGGAAACAGAATGGCCATCCGGTTGACATTCCAGAGGCCCTGTCAGACCAGGAGCGGGAACGCTATGCCCGGCACCTGAGCATCGATGAGGTCGGCGAGGCCGGACAGCTGCTGATGAAGAAGGCGAAGGTGCTCTGCATCGGAGCCGGCGGGCTCGGAGCCCCGGCCGCCTATTACCTCGCGGCTGCCGGAATCGGAACTCTTGGAATCGTCGATTACGATGTGGTCGACCTGACCAACCTTCAGCGCCAGATTCTTCACACTGACGCCAGGGTAGGAGAGCCGAAGACTGACTCTGCAAAAGAAACCCTGGTGGCCCTGAATCCCGATATCGAGGTTGTCACCCACAACGACCGGGTGCACTCGAGCAATGTCGATGAGCTGTTTGAGGGCTACGATGTCATCGTCGATGGCTGCGACAACTTCCCGACCAGGTATCTCGTCAACGATGCCTGCTGCAAGCATGGTATTCCCAATGTGCATGGCTCGATCTACCGTTTCGAGGGCCAGGCGACGGTCTTCTGGCCGGGCAAGGGGCCCTGTTACAGGTGCCTGTTCCCTGAGCCTCCGCCGCCTGAGATGGCTCCCTCCTGCGCTGAGGCGGGGGTCCTGGGTGTTCTCCCGGGTGTGATCGGAGTGCTCGAGGCGATCGAGGTGATCAAGATCATCCTGGGCAAGGGAGACCTGCTCACCGGCCGGCTGCTCACCTACGATGCCCTGGAGGCAAGGTTTCGTGAGCTGAAGATCAAGGCCGATCCTGACTGCAAGTATTGTGGCGAGGGAAAGGAGTTCCCCGGCTACACCGACTACGCCCATTTCTGCGGTGTTTGAGGAGCGAAGGGCCCTTGTCGACACTTCCCGAGGAATTTCTTCCCCTGATCGAAAAGGCACCAGGCTTGTCGCTGATCGGCAATACCCCGCTGGTTCCCATCTCCCTGCCCGGCCTCAATAAGCCGGGTGTCGAGGTCTACGCCAAGGTTGAGTACTTCAACCCGGGCGGCTCCATCAAGGACCGCCCCGTGCTCTGGATGCTGCTGAGCGCCATCCTCGATGGGCGGCTCACTCCGGAGCGAACCGTGCTGGATTCGAGCTCAGGAAATGCAGGGATCGCCTATGCCATGATCGGCGGCGCCCTGGGCTACAAGGTCAAGCTCATCGTTCCGGAGAACGCATCACAGGAGCGCAAGAAGCGGATTCTTGCCCATGGCGGGCAGCTGGAGTTCACCGATGCGGTAGAGGGCTACGATGAGGCGCTGCGCGAGGTCCGCAGACAGGCCGAGGCCGATCCGGACAAGTATTTCTTCTGCGACCAGTACAGCAATGAGAGCAACTGGAAGGCTCATTACAATATGACGGCGGTTGAGATTCTCCAGCAGACCGACCGCAGGATTACCCATTTTGTCGGTGGAGTCGGAACCGGGGGAACGATCACCGGGGTTGGACGCCGTCTCAAGGAAGAGCTTCCCGAGACCGAGATCACCATGATTCTCCCGGATGCTTTTCCAGGTATCGAGGGACTGAAGCCGATGGAGACCGAGGAAGATATCGTTCCGGAGATCTTCGATGAATCGGTTGTCGACCGAAAGGTGAACGTCAATATCGAGCAGGCCTACGATATGTGCCAGGCCCTCGCGCGAGAAGGCTTCTTCGTCGGCCAATCCTCCGGCGGCTACATCAAGGGGGTCCAGGATGTCGTCGAGAGGATCGATGAGGGCGTCGTCGTAACCGTTCTCAATGACATTGGCGAGCGGTATTTCAGCACCAGCCTCTGGGGTTGAAGCGCCGTTAAAGACACTTTTTTCTGTTCCGGGAGTCGACTTTCCCCCGGTTTGCTGAAAAAGTCTCCTTCCACAAGATATCGTGCTATCTAACTCTTTCTATCCCAACATGTTCCGTTAATACAGCCTGATTTATAAGGGATCCTGATGAGAAAGTTGCATTCTCACCGGAAACAGTTGAGCATATAGCGCTTACCCACCCTGGTTGAGGGGGGGAGAGGCGTTTCTTTTTTATACGCCTGCAGTCAATGCAGGCAAAGGAAGGGTCCTGCGGGACCCTGCAGGAGAAAACGGATGGAGAGCAAGACCCGCACCCAAGCCATAGAAGCCGTGAAGAAGGAAGATCTTCTCTGGGTCTATGATCTCATGGTCAGGGCGCGCGAACTCGATGAGGCGGAGATCCGCCTGAGGCGCCAGGGGGCTTTTCAGTTCCAGCTCAGCTGCTCGGGGCATGAAGCCATCCAGGCGGTCTCAGCGAAGCTGCTGAAGCCGGGCAAGGACTGGTTCTACCCTTATTACCGTGACCGCACCTTTGCCTATGGTCTCGGAATGACTCCTGCCGATCTTTTCCGCCAGCCGCTTGGCAAGCGCACCGACCCCAGCTCGGGTGGACGCCAGATGCCGAACCATTTCGCCGCGCCGGAGCTCAACATTGTCAGCCAGTCGAGTCCAACCGGAACCCAGTTCCTGCAGGCGGTGGGTACCGCCGAGGTGACCAGGATCGTCAGGAGCCTGCCTCCTAATCCCTCCCTGCCCACCTGCAGCGAAGATGAGCTGGTCTATGTTTCCGCAGGAGATGGCGCAACGAGCCAGGGAGATTTCTACGAGGCCATCAGTGCGGCATCTTTGAATAAGCTGCCGGTACTTTTCATGATCCAGGACAACGGCTACGCCATCTCGGTTCCGACGGAGGTTCAGACCCCCGGCGCGAGCATCTCGCGGACCTTTTCAGATTTCCCCGGCTTGATGGTGCGTGAAATCGATGGAGTCGATGTGCTCGATTGCTTCGCTGGGATGGGTGAGGCCGTGGCGCACTGCCGGAGCGGTAAAGGACCGGCACTGGTACATGCACGAGTGGTCAGGCTCAAGCCGCATTCCGATTCAGATGATGATGCGAGCTACCGCCCGCAGGCGGAAAAGGATGCTGACCAGGAACGCGACCCAGTGACCATTTTTGAGAGGCTGATGGTGGAGCAGGGCTTGATCAGTCCGGCCGATGGAGAGCGGATCAGGAAGGATGCCCATGATGAGTTCCAGGATATCTACGATTCGATCAAGGAAGAGGAGATGCCGGATGCATCTACGGTCTCCCGCTTCGTCTACAATCCTGAAACGGTCATCGACAGGGAAAACGAGCCCGTGGTCGGCGGCGATAAGATCACCATGGTCGAGGGCATTAACCGTGCCCTGGCCACCGAGATGCAGAGAGACCCTCGCGTCGTTATCTTTGGCGAGGACATTGCTGATTGTTCGAAAGAAGAGAACGTCGAGAGCGTGAAAGGAAAGGGTGGAGTCTTCAAGGTGACCCATGGCCTGCAGGACCGTTTCGGCTCCAGCAGGGTCTTCAATGCTCCGATCGCTGAATCGGCGATTGTCGGCCGGGCCATCGGCATGGCTGCAAGAGGTCTGCGGCCGGTTGTCGAAATCCAGTTCTTTGACTACATCTGGCCGGCGATGAACCAGATTCGCAGTGAGCTCGCTCTGATGCGCTGGCGTTCCAACAACGCTTTTTCCTGCCCGGTCGTCATTCGTTGTCCAAGTGGAGGATACGTCCGGGGTGGAGCGATCTACCACAGTCAGAGTGCTGAGTCGATGTTCTGCCAGTGCCCTGGCCTGCGGGTGGTCATGCCCTCTAACGCCAGGGATGCCATTGGGCTGCTGCGCACAGCGATGCGCTGCGGAGATCCGGTTCTCTACCTTGAGCACAAGCACCTCTACCGCCAGCAGTATACACGTGCTCCCGATCCAGGGGCGGATTACACGATCCCCCTGGGCAAGGCTGCTACGGTTCGAAAGGGAGAGGATGTCACCGTCGTTGCCTATGGCGCCCAGGTCCAGAAGTCACTGGAGGCTGCCAGGCAGCTGGCAGGTGAAGGCTTCGAGGTAGAGGTGATCGATCTGCGCTCCCTGCAGCCCTACGATTGGGAAGCCATCAGTGCCTCTACCCGCCGCACAGGTCGCCTGGTGGTGGTTTACGAGGAGAGCAAGTCCTTCGGCTTCGGTGCCGAGATTGCATCGCGAGCTGCCCAGGAGCTCTTCGATCATCTCGATGCCCCGGTCATGAGGGTTGCTGCCAAGGATACCTACGTTGGTTTTGCCCAGGAGCTCGTCGATGCCTGCCTTCCCCAGGTAGAGGATATCTGCGAGGTCCTTCGAAGAACTGTCCGGTTCTGATCTCCATCGGGGCCTCAAGACCTTCCGGCGGCAGTTTTTGAGATATTTCCCGGCTCCCGTCTTGCGAGTTGCTTTCTTGGTACATCGGGACCGAAATACCCGCAGGTTGAACTCTCCGGGTGTTTGTGAGGACTTTCACGAGAACTCAAAAGATGCATTACGAAAAAATGTGCGCCGGGGTACTTTTTTTCTGCAATGACCAGAGCTTTTGATTCGTCTGATGAGATGAACGAACGAAAAATTCGCGACGATTTTGGTAAGACTGTGACCGTTTGGTGACAAAGGTATCTTACCTTACCGTGGCGAAGGGGCCGAAAGGCTCCAACGCAGAGCAGCCACAGGGCTGCAAGGGCATTTGATAAGGGGGAACCGGGAGTTCCCGGCTGACCTGCACTGACGGTTCGGCGACCAGTAATCTGGGCTCCGGCGGTTGTGTGGGAATGGGGGAGTGACGACCCTACCCGGTTCTTTCAGTAAGAATAGTTGCTGACACTTCAAAAGGAGGTAGCGCGCAGTAATCGAGAGCACAAGAGGCTTCAGTGGCCTGCTCGACTGCGCAAACAACCCGGCGAAAATGACGGCAACTGGAAGCAAGTAGTAGAAAGGGGGTAGCTTATGAAAGGCAAAGTTCCGAAAGTAGAGAAACGGAAATTAGCAGGCCGCGGAAAAAAAGCCGCTCAGCCTGGCAAAGCCGCAAAAGCTGCAAATGACAGGATTCCCCTGTCTTTTTCTGACCTCCAGATTCCTGTTCGCCCACTGCTCAACGCTGAGCAGGAGCGCTGGGCAGGAACAGTGATCCAGGCCAGCCTGAAACGGCTTGCCGTCTTCCTTCCTCGCCACATTGCCGGCTACCGCCGGTTCCTGGTGCGAATGAACGAGCTCGTGGTTAATGGCGGGCTCATGTTCACGTGGATGTCGCTGCGGGACCAGATGGCTGAGGATTTCGAGGCGGCGCAGAAAGCTCTTGAAGAGAGTGAGAAGCTCCTTGGCAGAAAGCCGGCCTCCTCGGCCGGGAAAAAAGCCTGGAGCCGTTTCGAGAAAGGAGTCGAGATCCTCTCGACCTATCCTCTCGATCCCGAGACCCTCTTCAACTGGAGTAAAGAGGTCGTTCAGAAGCCCTTGCCGGCCAAGGGAATCGGCGAGCTCGAAAAAAGTGCCCGGATCGCGAGGATTGTCCGCCGGATTTTCAACAGGCTCAGTGCCGCCAGGGACGACCTGGTGCTGCCGAACCTGCGCCTGGTGCTCAAGGAAGTTTTCCGCTACCACCCGGTTGGTATGCGGCGAAGCGACCTCTTCCAGGAGGGAATTCTCGGCCTTCACAAGGCGATCTTCCGGTACGACCCCGGCAGGGGAACGCGCTTCTCGACCTACGCTACCTACTGGATTCGCCAGTCGATCCGCAAGTCGCTCATCGACAAGGCGCGCATGATTCGTGTGCCGCAGGGGGTCCAGGAGGATCTGCGCAAGGAAGAGTGCCGTTTCAACGAAGATGAGGCCGCCCGCATCAGGCGGATCATGAGTGATACGGTTCTGTTTTCGGCAGCCGAAAATGATGACGGCGGCGATCGCAACCTGTTCGTTGTAAAGGATACCAACGAGCACGCCCAGAGCGAGAAGCTGCACACGGCTGCTATTCCAAAAGCGATCTGCAAGGCTCTTGACCGCCTCGGGGGACGAGAACGTGAGGTCATCTCCATGCGCTTCGGGTTGCTTGGGGATAAGCCGCAGACGCTCGAGCAGATCGGCAATCGTATGAACCTCTCGAGAGAGCGAATTCGCCAGATCGAGAAGGAAGCCCTGGGGCATATGAAGCAGATTCCAGGTCTGCAGGAGGTCTACGAAGACCTTGGCAAGGCCGCTTTCAACGGGTACACCTCGAATAATTAGATTCGAATAACCAGGGCTGTACACCGCTGGGATCAAAGCCCCGGCAGCCGGGACCCCAAAGGGTCTGATGGGCTGCCGGGGCATTTTCTTTTCCCGGCCGCCCTGCTGTCTTATGCTCTTGGGCATGAGCGAGAATCTCCTGATCACTGCCGACTGGATCTTACCCATCAGCGGCGCCCCCCTGGAGGGTGGTGCGGTGGATGTGCGTGAGGGAAGGATTCATGCTGTTGGAAGCGCAAGGGAGCTCCTGCCGGCAGCAGAAGAGAGCCGCCGTATTGACCTTGGCCAGGCAGCTCTTCTTCCCGGGCTGGTCAACACCCATGCCCACCTCGAATTGACGGCGCTGAGGGGCTTTCTCGAGGAGGACGATTTTTTCAGCTGGATCCGGAAGCTGACCGATACCAAGTATGGCCGGCTCGATGAAGAGGACCTGCTGTGTTCAGCGCGCCTGGGCGTTATCGAGGCCACCCGGGCAGGGATCACCACGATTGCCGATATTGCAGATGCGGGCGTGTCCCTGGCTGCGCTGGTGGAGGGGGGGCTGCGGTCGGTTCTTTACCAGGAGGTCTTCGGTCCGGATCCGGACCAGGCCGAAGCGAGTCTCGAGGGCCTGAAGGAAAAGCTCGCTGCGCACGAGGCTGCCCGCACGCAGCGGGTAAGCATCGGCATTTCTCCACACGCTCCCTATACGGTTTCAAGGCGGCTCTTTGAGATGGTGGCAGAATTCGCCCTCTCCGGCGGGTACCCGGTCTCGGTGCATGCCGCCGAATCGGCGGCGGAAGCAGCCTTCGTTCAAAAGGCGGAGGGTCCTTTTGCCGATTACCTCAGGAGCCGGGATATCGAGGTCAAGCCCCTGGGTGAGTCGACAATTCGTTTCCTGGAGGAGACCGGCCTGCTGGAGACGTCCCCGCTCCTGGCCCATTGCATTGACTGCAGCGAAGAGGATCTTCGCATCGTGGCAGGCTCAGGCTCGGCAATTGCCCATTGTCCAAAGTCCAATGCCAAGCTCGGCCACGGAACTGCGCCGCTTGCGGCGATGCTCAGGGAGGGGGCCAGGGTTGGGCTGGGCAGCGACGGGGTGGTCTGTAACAACACCTGCGACCTGCTGGAAGAGGCTCGCTTCGGTGCCCTGCTGCAGCGTGCGGGGGGCGAAGAAGACATTCTCGGCGCGGGAGATTTCCTGCGGCTGGCGACCCTGGGAGGCGCCGCGGCATTGGGGCTCGATGGAGACATCGGCTCTATCGAGGAAGGCAAGCTTGCCGATCTCTGTGCAGTCAACCTCGACTCGCCTCACCTGGCGCCAGTCCTTGACGTCGAGGCGGCGGTGCTCTGGTCTGCATCGGCAAGGGATGTCATCCTGACCGTGGTCGAGGGGGAGGTGCTCTACGATGGCAGGGAGCTGCGGAGGCTCGATGAGGCTTTTCTCAGCGAACCCCTGGAAACGATCAGGGAGAAGCTCAGCAACTCCTGATCAGAGACCGGCTCCCGACCGGGCCTGGAAGCGCAGGGCATCTTCTGCTTCAGGGGCGATCAGGACCGGCTCGAGATTGGGAAAGTCGATCCCGTCTTCGGCGGGGGCAGGCCCCTTTTCAATTCCTGTTCCCGGGGTCCAGGCCAGGCTTACCTGCCGGAGCATACGCTTGGCATCCCGCAGGTTTCCCACCGCATGCTGGAACATGGCCTTGAGCTTGGCTTTTTTTCCGAGCTTCTTCCAGCCATCGGTTTCAGCGAGATGCTGGGAGAGGAAAACCTCGGTCCAGAAACATTCGTCGCTGCTGGGGGTGAGTCCCTGGTCGTAATCTTCTTTGGACTGCAGGCTGAAGAAGAACAGCGCGATCATGTTGGAGTCTTCGTCGAGGCGGGTTCCATCCAGGATGCTGAGAATAAAGGTCAGCGGCCCTTTTGATCGATGGGCATGGGTGAGCCGGTACCGGTCCTGATATTGAAGTATGAGTTCACTCATGGGTTCTTCGGTAATGTTTCCAGGGGTTTTTAAGGTCTTTTTCTCAGTGAATCTGCCAGACCGAATTCTAATCGTCTTTGGCCCCGGGGTAAATGCCAAGGTCACTGCTTCTGGATTCTCTCCAGCTCTCAAGTTCCTCTTCGCTGACCTGTTCATGGTGCCAGAGGGCCCAGTTGAGGCAGGCGATGAGATCCCCGGCATCTTCCATTCCGACCCCGATTCTCACCAGCCGGTCGATTCCGAGCCTGCTCAGCTCTTCGGGCGGAGTGAAATATTCCGAGACCGTGGCGTGATGGTTGAGCTTGGTGGCAATTCCGTCGAAGCTCAGCGCGTAGCGCAGGATCACGCAGCTTGCCAGCACATCACAGAAATGCTTCGTCTGCTCCTCATCGGCGCCATCGACCCGGAAGCTAAGCAGCGAGCCCGGCAGCCTGTAGTGAGAAGAGATGACCTCGCTGTCGACATGGTCCTTCAGCGAAGGGTGGAACACCTCTGATACGCGCGGATGGGCGGCCAGCATTTCAGCAACCCTGCTGGCACCTGCGCAGCGATTCTCATAGGCCGCCTCTGCCTCGGGCAGCTTTTCAAGCAGGGCCTCGGCTCTTCTCCAGTCGAGGATCCCGCCGCGCATGGCCTGCAGGTCCATCACCTGGTTCATGGCTTCGATATTGTTCGAGGCAAGGTATCCCCAGAGATCGCGGTCCTGTCCGCCCAGGGCCTTGGTGCCCGCGGCGACGACGAAATCGACACCCTCGGTGTCCAGCAGTGGGCTTGCCGGTCCCCAGGGGGTGGCGATCGTATTGTCGACGATCAGCCGCAGCCGTGAGCAGCCGGCCTTGCGTTTCTCGCTCACCAGGCTTCCCATGCGTTCGGGGTCGAGCGCACGCATCAGCGGGTTGGTATAGGTCTCAGCGAAGATGAGGCAGGTTTTCTCAGTGATGGCAGCCTCGAGCGATTCGTAGTCGCCATCGTCCATGAGCGTGAACTCGGCGCCGACCCTCTCGCAGAGCTTCTGCAGATAGACCCGGGTCTTGTTGTAGCTCTGGCGCATGATGATGGCGTGCGAGCCGTTTTCAACAAGTACGTCGAAGAGCAGCGCACAGGCCTGCATGCCGCAATCGGTCAGCACCGCGCTGCGGGAGCTCTCGAGCTTCCTGACCTCTGCCAGCAGCCGGGCAGTTGTCTCGGTCCCGTAGCGGGCATAGACCTGCGGCAGCTCGGACCAGCACTCATCCTCGAACATTGCCGCGATCTTGCCTTCCTGCCAGGCGACCATGTTGGGGGACCCGAGCAGGTCGAGCTGCAGGGTCTTGCCCTCGGGGTGGAGGTAGGGAATGCCGCTGGAGCGGATGGCCTTGTCGATCCCCTCGTGCAGGCTCGCAGTGGAGGCGTGCATGTCCTCCAGCCGCGGACGCTCGGCAGGGCAGCTTTCAGGATTGAGATATTCTTCCAGTGACATGCGAAGATCATACAGGCGGTATGGCTCTTCGGCAAATGTCCGAACCCGCATACCAGGTCCTGGCTGGTGTCTGTTCGCTCCCGTTCCTTGCCGGCTGTTTTGCAGGAAGGTGTCCTGCCATTGCCTCCGGCCGCCGGGTTTACTTCTTGCGCCTGGAGTCTACCTGGCGCTGAAGCCGCCTGGCATTATTCTGGGCTTCTTTCTGCGTCTTGTAGCCATTGCCGCTGAGAAGCTTGAAGACCGTCTCGGGAGGCTTGAGTCCCTTGAAGGACCGGCCCTTCTTCTCAGCCGCCTTGCGCCCCTTCTCGTACTGGGCCAGCTGCGCCTTGTATTTCTTCGGGGCGCTCTTTCGGACCGATCCCAGCTTCTTCTTCTGGACGACCTCGAACTTCAGGCCGATCTGGACGACGTGGTAGCGCGACTCTTCTTCCTTCTTCTGCTTGTCGTATTTCTTCTTGTTGCCGGATTTCTTTCCGCTTTTGCGCCCCTTGCCGGATTTGCGGAGAGCCTTGCCGAGCTTTCCAATTCCATTAGCTTTTTTCGCGGTCGCCGGGCGCGGAGGTTTCGGCAGTTTTGCACGCTTGTCGCGGGGCAGGGCGGAGAGGATGGTCGAAGCACAGAAAAGAACCAGGGCTGCTAAGGCGACCAGTGCTGGAGAGATTCGTTTCATCAGACGTCCTTCGGGATCAAAACCGGTTTTCCAGGCAGCGAAACTCCGGCAGCGAAACTACTGTGAACTCCGGCAGGAAATTTCCGCGAAGCTCACTTCTTGCGTTTTGCGTCGACCTTCTTCTGCAGCTTGTCAGCGTAGGACTTGGCGTCTTTCTGGTTCTTGAAGCCCTTCTTGGTAAGGACCTTGAAGACGGTCTTGGGGGGTTTGGCCCCTCTGAACTTTTCGCCCTTTTTCTCGGCCTCGTCGCGGGCCTTGTTGTATTCACTCAGCTGGGCCTTGTATTTGCCGGGCGCGGTTTTTTTGAGGGAACCAAAGTTCTTCTTCTGGACGACCTCGAATTTGAAGCCGATCTGGGCCACGTGGTAGCGGTCGTTTTCCTCTTTTTTCTTTCTCTCGTATTCCTGGCGTCGCTTGTCGTTGTTGTTGTTGGCCTGCCGCCTCAGTTTTTCAAGGTCCTTGCCCTTGACCCCGGGGGGCAGGGGAGGTCTGACCTGTGGCAGGGCAGCGACAAAGCTGGAGCCGGTAAAGAGGACCAAGAATGTGAAGGCGCCGAAAAGGCGGGGAATACGACTCATTTTTACTCTCCTGATTTTATTACCAACCGCCAACACCGTAACTGTCAGCGCTTGGGTGCTTCAAGGTATTTTCCCCGATGTGAACTCAAAAGGTCTGAATTGGGGCCGATATCTCACTGTTCCTGCATATTGGAAGGGGCTTTGCCGCTTTTTATGGCCGTATGTTTTTCGACATCCTGGTAGAGCCCGGCCGGGTTCAGGGTATTATTCCCCCAGGAGGTTAATGAATGTCAAAGATCCTGGTGTCGGGAGCTACCGGTCTGGTGGGTTCTGAGTTGTTGCCCCTGCTGCAGGCAGGGGATTACGGAGTTTCACGATTAGTGCGTGAATACTCAGCAGTTGATGGTGCAGATGTTTTCTGGGATCCCGCAGCCGGAGAACTGGATTCAGCTGCTCTTGAGGGAGTCGAGGCGGTCGTCCATCTTGCCGGTGAAAACATTGCGGCCGGACGCTGGAACAATGCCCGCAAGAAAAGGATCCGTGAGAGCCGGGTCGATGGCACCAGGCTGCTTTGTGCGAGGCTGGCGGAAATGCCGACGCCGCCGAAGGTGCTCATCTCTGCTTCGGCCATTGGCTACTACGGTGAACGCGGAGCTGACGAGCTCGCCGAGGAGGCCGGGGCGGGTGAGGGCTTCCTGCCCGATGTGTGCAGGGAGTGGGAGGAATCGACCGAGGCTGCGACTGCTGCCGGGATCCGGGTCATCCGGCTGCGCATCGGGATTGTTCTCAGCCCCAGGGGTGGGGCGCTCAAGAAGATGCTGACGCCTTTCAGGATGGGTGCCGGCGGCAAGATCGGCAAGGGCAACCAGTACATGAGCTGGATCTCCCTCGATGACCTGGCAGCCTCCATCCTTCACTGCATCGAGAACGAGTCCATCAGCGGGGCTGTGAATGCAGTGGCCCCGGAGGCGGTTACCAACACGGTCTTCACAAAGACTCTCGGCAAGGTCCTGAAGCGTCCGACGATGTTTCCCCTGCCGGCCTTTGCAGCGAAGCTGGCATTCGGTGAGATGGCCGAGGCCCTGCTGCTTTGCAGCTCGAGGGTGGTGCCGGGGGTGCTGAATGAGAGCGGCTTTGAGTTTGCCCACCCGGAGCTCGAGGGCGCCTTGCGCCACCAGCTGGGAAAATAGGGCGTCTCAGGCGGAGCTTTCTTCACCGAGAGCTTTTTCGATGAGACGCTCATGCGGGCCGAGGCGCAGGTCTGCCCGCACCGCGTCCCTGATCACTCCATCGCTTCCGACGAGGTATGAGACCCGGGCGGTGTAGAGCCCGAAGGGGCCGAGGGCTTCCCAGGCTCGCGCTACCTGCCGCCCGGGATCGACCAGGAGCCTGAAGGGAAGCTCATGGTGCTTGCGGAAGCGGGCGTGCTTCTCGGGTTTTTCAGAGTTGATCCCGATGACCTGCAGCCCGGCCTCCTCGATGCGTGCGTAGCTGTCGCGCACCCTGCAGGCCTGGCGAGTGCAGACGGAGGTGAAATCCTTCGGATAGAAATAGACCAGGGCCGGCCCCTCGCGCAGCAGCTCTGAGAGCTTGACCAGCTCACCGTTTTCATCGCCCAGCTCGAACTCGGGAGCTTTTTCACCTTCTTTGAGCATGGAATCTCCTAGTGGCTGTGCCCGCTGAGCAGCTCTGCGGGATGGGGTTCGAGGTAGCTCTGGCAGAGCAGGTAATCGATGGAATGCAATTTTACCAGGCGGCGGAACTCATCGAGCACCTCGAAGAGGCTGACCTCCCCGGCGCTGAGCTGCCCGATTTTCTTCTCGAGGGCTTCGTACTCAGCTCCCCCGGCGCTTTCTCGAAGGTAGCCCAGCATATGTGAGAGTGCGTTCACATGCCGACCGGGGCCGGTTTTTTTCCCGGCGGCCTCCATTGCCAGCTGCCTGTAGGAGGTCTCGAGCTCGACGGGATCTTTTCCGGCGGCCTCTGCCACCAGCCTGCCGAGCTCGGAGTAGATCTCGGGAGATTGCGCCAGGAGCAGGAGCTTCTGGCGGGTGTGGTGGCCGACGAGCTCGCCAATGCTCCACTCCCGGTCAAAGAGATCCCGCAGCCTCCTGCAGGCCAGCACCTGCTGCAGGAAGACCTCGCGTTCTCCAGGGCTTTCCAGCCCGGTTTCCTCGACCATGGGCAGCAGCCGGCAGCGCTCGCTGAGCACGGAGGCAAAGAGGCCGCTTGTGTCCTCGCCTCCTTGCACCGGGACATCCCGGAGTCCACAGCTCGGTGAGCGCGACTTCAGCACGTAGCCGCAGATTCCGGCCGCGTCGAGCTCTGCTGCCTTTGCCTCAGCGTAGCTCCGCATGGCGGCGGTGAGATCTGTGCCGCTGTCGACGACGACCAGGCGTGTTCCGGCCTCTGTTCGAGCCAGCTGGATGGGGTCGCGCGGTACACCGAGGCCGATGTCCACCTCCGGGCAGACCGGCCTCAGCTCGACAAGCTCTGCCAGCCCACCGGCGACAAAGCTGTCGAGCTTGTGCAGCCCGTTGTACCGGACCTCTTCGCCCAGCAGGCAGGAGGAGACTCCGACGAGAGCTTTCTGCGTCATGGGATGTTTCTCCGCCTTATTGACCTGCCGGCAGTCGGTTGACCGTACCGTGCAGCTCTGAGCGAAGCATGGTTCCGTCTGCCGCCTTCAGTCTGTAGCGAAAGGAAATATTGGTGGCCGGTCCGAAGTCCTTGATGTCAATCGAGACGGTGCGCTTGTCGGCGAGCACCTTTACGGCGGTGATCGGCAGTTTTGTCCTGCTGCGCTTCTGCCGGCGCGGGGTCGCCTTTGGAATGTCGTACCACTGGCCGCTCCAGTGGCTCACCTGGCCGGAGAATTCCGCATCGAGATCGCAGCCGAAGGTGATGTCGACCCCGCCCGGGCGGGTCTTCCAGCCGGTCGGCATATGGAGCGGCCGGCCGGTGTAGCGAACCCGGTAGAAGCCGCCATCGCGTACGGCATTGGTGTCGTAGCCGCGCAGGCCGCAGAGATAGAGCTGGCCGTCGCGGGGATGGAAGCGGCTTCGCATGATGCCGCTCTCAAATCGCAGAGGGAACTTCACCACCAGCCCCTGCAGCTGTCCCTCGACCTCGTCAAGCAGCACCCGGTAGAGGGCGCAGTGCCCGTAGGAGGTGTGGAGCAGGGCACCCTTCATCGGGCCCCAGGAGTCGCTCGTTACCCAGTTCTGCCCACCGGCGGAGCGGTCAAAATCATGTGGCAGCCAGCAGATCGGGTCGACCACCCACTTGTAGCCATTGGGGGTCATGGTCGGCTCGAAGCCGTAGTAGCCGCCCTTCTTGAGCTCATAGATCGGTGTCTGGGGAATGCCGTTGACCTCGTTGTCGCCGATCGTCATGCGGCCGTCGGGACCGAGGCTCATGCCGTTGGTTTCACGGAAACCACGCGCGAAGACCTCGAGCTTCGAGCCGTCGGGGGACACCTTCATCACGCAGCAGTTCTCCCCGCGCAGCGACTTGATGTAGTGGCCGGAGCGGCAGTAGTAGAAGTTGCCTTCTGAGTCGTTGTGAAGGTCCATGACAAACTCGTGGCGCTGCAGGGTGAGGCCTGCATCGTTGTTGAAGTTCTCGTAGTAGTCGGCCTCTCCATCATTGTTGAGATCATGAAGGCGGGTGAGCTGGTCGCGCCCGACGGTGTAGACCTTGCCCTTGACGATCCGGATTCCCAGCGGCATCTGCAGCCCGGTGGCGTAGCGCCGCCAGCGCAGCCCTTCGAGCTTGTCGTCGATCCCCGAGACGATCCAGACGTCTCCATCCCAGGTGGTGAGCGCAGCGCGGCCGTCGGCGAAGAAGTCCACCGCGGAGAAACGCAGCCACGCGCCCCAGGGGTTCTGATCAGGGGCTGTGAGAGTATCGAGGGCGTAAGAGCCGCAGTCATCCCCCCGCTTGCCGCTGGTGTTGAGCATCTTCTTCCAGCGGCCGGGTCCTCCCCGGGTGAAGGCTTCGAGGTCAGCGGTTTTTTTCTCTCCTGCCGTCCGGGCCTCGCCGCCGCGGCTCAGGGTGCCGCGGAAGCTCACACGCCCGGCCTGGGCGGGCAGCCTGAGCAGGACAAGCCCATCTTTTCGCGAGAGCTTCGAGCCCGCCGGGGCTCCGTTGACAGAGAACTCGAGTCTCCCGTTTTTTTCGAGCGTTCCGGTCTCCTCCGCAAGCAGGACAGAGAGGTCTCTCTTCGATGGTCCCATCGTGATGTTGCGGGTGATGCAGGCCCTGCCATCGACGAGTGCGGCCTCCGGCATCTCAAGCACCGCGCAGTCGCCGACGGTATAGCTTACGACTACCCGCCGGCCA
>CAZTRG010000257.1:0-7910 GCA_964615885.1 uncultured Planctomycetia bacterium
CCTTGGGGTTCCTGCCGCTGCTCCCTACGCCAAGGACTGTCGTCTCCTTGAGAGCCTTGGTGTGATAAAGCTCCCCCTTGGGGGTCTTCCAGCTTTCAGGGAAGCCCTTCATGATGGGGTGGGTAGGGTTCTTATTTTCAATCTTGATGGGGAAGTGGCGCCCATGACGGCGGGATTCAACACCGACCAGCTTATCCCACTCCTTGGTGCTTGTGTCCCTGAAGGTGTGCATTGCGCAATGGATCATGACAACACCTACCGCGTTATCCAGGTGAGCCTTGACGATCTTGTCAATAACAACAGGATCCTTGAACTTAGCGTGGCATTCGTTATGGACGATGACGTCATATTTTTTCGCCCAGGCGGGATCGCTGTAAATTTCCGGGATTCCGCTTTTGGGGTTTTCGAGCTTAATGGTCCATTCAACATTAGCCCTGGCGCTGATGCCCTTGGAAAGGATGTGCTGCTGCTTGGCGTAATCATGGTAACCGCCACCGGTTATCATGAGGGCCTTGAGTGGGGCCACAGCTTTTTCTGCCGGATCTGAGTGAACGGCAGGCGTGGCCACAAGCAATGCAATCAATCCGAATGCGAAGGTAAATCTGGAAGTAGTCATATTGAAAACACCTCGTTTTAAAGCCCAGTAAGAAGAAACAGACACCGGGTCGAAACAGCCAACCCTTTATTACCCCGAGTTTTAAATCATGCGTATTGAACTTGGCACATAAAATTTTCAAATACCATGGATACCGCTACAATATTGTAGTACTTTCCTTCATTCAAATTTCACCTTGCCGGGATTCCCCGCGCAAATCAGGGCGCAAAACATGAAATTTTCTGCTCAGGAAGAATATGGACTTCGGTGCATCTTGAGTCTCGCGAGGGCTGAAAGCATCGCTGTTAATGCTGCCCCTCAAACAAGCGAAGACCAAAACCGGGGGGCCTTTCTTACTGTTGGCGAAATTGCCGAAACCGAGGGCATTTCAAGCCAGTACGTCAGGAAGCTCCTTTCAATCCTCGCCAAGGCCGAGTTGGTCCAGAGTGTCCGTGGTTGCAAGGGAGGGTACCAGCTGGCAAGGGAAGCCAGGTTGATAACAATCGCCGATGTGCTCCAGGTTCTTGGTGGGCGTTTTTACGAATCCGACACCTGCAGCAAATTCGTCGGCGCCAAAAAGTTCTGTGTGCACAACAACCAGTGCTCAATCCGGTCCCTTTGGTCCGGTCTCCAGTACATCCTGGATGGTGTCCTTGAAAACGTAACCCTCCATGAGCTCACCGGGACTGAAGACAGCATGAACAACTGGATCCAGGTTCATTCCGGCGATGTCAGAAAACTTAATTTGCACGGGAAGGTTGAACAGGAGGCCTGAGGGCGCTCCGGGAAATACCATGGGAAATTCTACTGAACACCTTGGCGAACTCGCTGAGCAGGAATACAAATACGGCTTTGTGACGGAAATCGATTCAGATGCCGTTCCTCCCGGATTGAGCGAGGACATCGTCCGGAAGATTTCAGCTATCAAGAAAGAGCCCGAGTGGCTGCTTGAATGGAGGCTGAAGGCCTACCGGCATTGGCTTGATATGAAGGAGCCGGGCTGGCCCAAGGCCAGCTATCCCGAAATTGACTTCGACTCCATCGTCTACTATTCAAGCCCCAAGCCCAAGAAGGAGCTGAGCAGCCTTGACGAGGTTGACCCTGAGATCCTTGAGACCTTTGAGAAGCTTGGGATCTCCCTTGATGAGCAGAAAAGGCTCAGCGGGGTTGCAGTGGATGCCGTATTCGACAGCGTGTCGGTTGCGACAACCTTCAAAGATAAGCTGGGAGAGCTTGGAATCATTTTCTGCTCCTTTTCAGAGGCGGTGCAGGACCACCCTGAGCTTGTTCGCAAATACCTGGGCTCGGTTGTCCCTTACAGCGACAACTTCTATGCCACCTTGAACTCCGCTGTCTTCAGCGATGGATCCTTCTGCTACATCCCCAAGGGGGTCCGCTCGCCCATGGAGCTGTCTACCTATTTCCGAATTAACGCCGCCAACACGGGCCAATTTGAGCGAACCCTCATAGTGGCCGATGAGGATTCCTACGTAAGCTACCTCGAGGGGTGCACCGCCCCTATGCGAGACGAAAACCAGCTTCATGCAGCAGTTGTCGAGCTTGTTGCACTTGATAACGCGCAAATCAAGTACTCGACGGTCCAGAACTGGTACCCGGGAGATGAAAACGGTAAGGGCGGGATCTTTAACTTCGTGACCAAGCGAGGAGCCTGTCGAGGAGCCAGATCTAAAATTTCCTGGACCCAGGTTGAGACCGGCTCGGCCGTCACCTGGAAGTACCCCAGCTGCATCCTGCAGGGGGATGACTCCGTCGGGGAGTTCTACTCGGTGGCTCTCACAAAAAATTACCAGCAGGCCGATACCGGCACCAAGATGGTCCATATCGGCAAAAACACGCGCAGCACGATTATTTCCAAGGGAATCTCCGCAGGCAAGGGACAGAACTCTTACCGTGGCCTGGTTAAGGTCAACAAGGGAGCCGATGGAGCCCGGAACTTCTCCCAGTGTGACTCCATGCTGATGGGGGACCGCTGCGGCGCTCACACCTTTCCTTACCTTGAGATCAATAATCCCACCGCTCAGGTTGAACACGAGGCCTCTACCTCGAAGATCGGGGAAGACCAGATTTTCTATCTCCGCCAACGGGGAATCTCAACTGAGGATGCAATCTCCATGATAGTCAATGGATTCTGCAAAGAGGTCTTTCGCGAACTGCCGATGGAGTTCGCAGTTGAAGCTCAGAAGCTTTTGAGCATCAGCCTTGAGGGGAGTGTCGGATAAATCTAACCCCGGTTCCGGCTGCAACTGGAACCTGTAAGTGAACCAACCGGAAAATAGAAATCGCTATGCTTGAAGTTAAAAATCTCCACGCGCAAGTTGAAGAAACCCCGATTCTGAAGGGGATCAGCCTTGAGGTAAAACCCGGGGAGATCCATGCCGTAATGGGGCCCAATGGATCAGGGAAAAGCACCCTTGGGAAGGTCATTGCCGGCCATGAGGATTACGAAGTTACCGATGGTCAAATCTCCTACCGGGGAAAGGACCTTCTTGAGCTGGAGCCGGAGGAGCGGGCCTGGGAAGGAGTCTTCCTTGCCTTTCAGTACCCGGTTGAAATTCCCGGAGTTGGAAACAATTACTTTCTCCGCACCGCCCTTAACTCGATTCGAAAATTCCGTGATGAAGAGGAGCTTGACGCATTCGACTTTCTTACCCTGGCCAAGGAAAAGGCCGCTCTTGTAAAGATGGACAAGAGCCTGTTTGAGCGCACTGTGAATGAAGGCTTCTCGGGCGGAGAAAAAAAACGAAACGAGATCTTCCAGATGGCTGTCCTTGAGCCATCCCTTGCTGTTCTGGATGAAACAGATTCAGGGCTTGATATCGATGCCCTTAAAATTGTTGCCGATGGCGTCAATTCCATGCGCAGCCCGGAACGATCCTTTCTTGTCATAACCCATTACCAGCGCCTGCTTGAATACATTGTTCCTGATTTCGTTCATGTCCTTCATGACGGCAAGATCATCCGGTCTGGGGACAAAAAGCTGGCTATCGAACTTGAAGAAAAAGGCTATTCCTGGATTGAGGAGGAGGCTGCCACCTCTCCCGGCCTGGAAAGCGCCCCAGGGGATGCCAGTGCCTGAGAGCGAGACAGCCATGAGAGAAAGCAGGAAGGATGGGATAGAGAGCTTCCTGGCCGCCTTTGGTGAGTCCCCAAGGGCAGGAGAGCCCTCCTGGCTGGGGGCCTTCCGTGAATCCTCCCTGGCGCAATTCGCTGAAGCCGGGATTCCCCGGGTCCAGGAAGAAGAGTGGAAATACACCAATCTTCGGAACCTTAAAAATAAAACCTTCGAAGTTCCTCAGCCCCAGGCCCCCGGAGAAAGCCCAGCTGGGCTCATTGATATCGGGACAGCCGGCGATGACATCTATGCACTTGTTTTCCTTAATGGGATCTACAGCGCAGACCTGTCCAGCCCGCCAGGCCAGGAATCCGGAGTTGCCGTCCTTGACCTGGCCAGTGCCATTGAATCCAGGCCTGCAGAACTTGAAAGCCTGCTCGGAAAAAACGCCTCAGCCGGTTTCCAGGTATTCTCAAGCCTGAACAATGCCCTGTTCACCCAGGGCGCCTATGTCCATGTTTCTTCTCAGGCCAGCCTGGATAAGCCTCTGCATCTTCTCTACCTGGCCACCGGCATTGATGCCCCCTTCATGGTTCACCCCCGCAACCTGTTCAGGATCGATGAGGGCGGAAAAATAGACATTGTCGAAGATTACTCCGGAGCCTGCGAAACCGAGTATTTTTGTAACCCGGTTACCGAGATTTTTGCAGCAAAGGACTCTGCTGTCGGGTTTTACAAGGTGGTGCGGGAGGGCGCCGCCGCCACCCATGTCTCCAACTTAGGGGTCCTTCAGGAAGGGCAGAGCTCTTTTACCGCGAGCACCTATTGCCTGGGGGGCAAAACTATAAGAAACGATGTTGTCGCGCAGCTTGACGGGGAAAATATCGAATGCACGCTCAACGGCCTGGCTGTTGGCAGCGAAGACCAGCATATTGACAACCACACCCGGATCATTCATGCCAAGCCAAACTGCAACAGCTGGGAAGTCTATAAGTCCATTCTCGCTGACCGGTCCCACGGAGTTTTTAACGGGAAAATCTTCGTAGCGCAGGATGCCCAGAAAACCGATGCCAAGCAAACCAACCAGAGCCTGCTTCTGTCAGAATCAGCTGTAATGGACTCCAAGCCCGAGCTTGAGATTTATGCCGACGATGTAAAGTGCACTCATGGAGCCACAGTTGGCCAACTGGATGAAGAGGGGATGTTCTACCTGCGATCCAGGGGCATACCCGAAAAGAGGGCCAGGGACCTCCTGGTCTTTGCCTTTGCGAGCGACCTGGTTACCGGGGTAGCGATTCCCTCCTTGAAAACCAGGATAGAAGCCGCCCTGTTTGATAAATTACCCGGCAACGCCGAACCTTCGAGTAATTAACGAGCCTGTGTAATGCCCCCTGAGCCTGACTCCCCGGAAAAGGTGGTGGCCTTCGATGCAGAAGGCGTGAGAAGGGACTTCCCTATTCTCAAGCAGGAGATCAATGGGAACCAGCTGGTCTACCTGGACAATGCTGCAACCACCCAGAAGCCCGAAGCTGTCATTGACTCTGTATGTGACTACTACCGCCTCATCAACTCAAATATCCATCGTGGCGTACACACCCTGAGCCAGCGCGCCACAGACGCCTACGAAGCCGCACGGGTGGCCCTGATGGCCCTCCTTGGGGCTGCTGACCCCGCCGAGATTATATTTTTGAGAGGGGCGACGGAGGGGATCAACCTGGTTGCCCAGTCTTTCCTTCGGCCTCGTATCCAGGCTGGGGACGAGATCATCCTGAGCACTCTTGAGCACCACTCCAACATTGTCCCCTGGCAGATCCTGAGGGAGCAGGCCGGGGCCGTCCTGAAGGTTGTTCCGGTCGATGAACGTGGAGTCGTTGACCTCCAGAGCTACCGGGAGCTTTTCAGTGAAAAAACCCGCTTCGTAGCCTTGTCTCATGTCTCCAATGCACTTGGAACCATCAATCCTGCCGGGGACATGGTTTCCATCGCTCGTGAGCACGAGGTGCCTGTCCTCCTTGACGGAGCCCAGGCAGCCGCCCACCAGCGGATTGACGTCCAGGAGCTCGGGTGCGATTTTTACGTAGTTTCAGGCCATAAAATGTACGGACCTACAGGAGTCGGGGCTCTTTACGGTCGGCTGGATCAGCTTGAGGGGATGCCTCCTTACCATGGCGGGGGCGAAATGATCCTCTCGGTCTCCTTCGATGAAACGGTCTATAACAAGTTGCCTTATAAGTTTGAGGCCGGCACCCCCAATATCGCTGGGGCCATTGGCCTGGGGGCGGCCATCGATTACATCGAGAAGCTCGGAATCGATGCGATCCGGACCCATGAAGAGGCCCTTCTTGAGTACTCAACAGCCCAGCTTAACGGCCTGGAGGGAATCGAAATTTCAGGGACCGCCCCCCAGAAGGCGGGGATTCTTTCTTTTAACATCGCCGGGGCGCATCCTCATGATGCAGGGACCATATTGGACCAGGAGGGAATTGCTGTTCGCGCGGGGCATCATTGCGCGCAGCCAGCGCTGGAGAGTCTCGGGGTCCAGGCCACCATCAGGGCCTCTTTCGCTGCCTATAACACCTTTAATGAAATTGATCGTCTCGTCGAGGGGATTGCTAAAGTCCAGGAGGTCTTTTCCTGATGTCCGATCTGCGAGATCTTTACCAGGAGCTGATCCTCGATCACGGGAAATCACCCCGGAACCTTCGAAATATGGAGGCCCCGTCAAACGAAGCCGATGGCTACAATCCTGTCTGCGGTGACAAGGTCCACCTTTACCTGTTGCTTGATAACGGGGTCATAAAGGATGCCTGCTTTGAGGGCTCTGGCTGCGCGATCTCAACCGCCTCAGCTTCCATGCTGACCCAGGCTATTGTCGGGAAGACCCCGGGGGAAATCAGGCACCTGCGTAAGGAGGTCGCTGAGATGCTCACCTCGGAGCCCGGAAATTCAAAAGATTTCAGCAGCCTCGGAAAACTCGCTGCTTTTTCCGGAGTTTGCGAGTTCCCCAACCGTGTAAAATGCGCAACCCTTGCCTGGCACACCCTGGATTCTGCACTGGGTGATGACCAGGAAATAGTTTCCACAGAATGAGGGACCCTGATCCATGGATGACACAGAAAAAGACCTGACCGAAGACCAGGCCGACGCCGAGAACACTGAACAGGATGATGAGCAGGAGGGGGAGGGAATGAGCCCGCTGGAGGAAGAGATCCTCGCCACCCTGAAAACAGTCTATGACCCAGAGGTCCCTGTTGATATTTACGAGCTGGGACTCATCTACAATTTCTCAGTCGACGAGACCGGAAAAGTAGATGTCAAGATGACCTTGACCAGTCCGGCCTGTCCGGTAGCCGGCACCTTGCCCATCGAGGTTGAAACCAAGATCAAGGCCATCCCGGGAATTACGCAGTGCTTCGTTGACCTTGTGTGGGATCCACCCTGGGACCGCACGATGATGTCTGAAGCCGCCCAGCTGAAATTAAATCTATAGGCGGGCTCCCGGGGCCAATTCTGAGTCTCTTGCCCGCAGATAAGCTGGCCGAATACAGAAGGCTCAGCCCTTGAGGGCACCAAGGCTTTTTGATATGGCCGATTTCTGCCTCGCCACATTGTTTTTGTGGAAGAGGTGGTTTTTAGCCGCTTTATCCAGCCTCGAGGAGAGATCGCTGAATACCGCTTCGGCGCCAACCCGGTCCTGATTTTCAATCAGGGAGTAGAACTTCTTGGTGAGAGTCCTGATTTCGCTTTTCGCACTCTTGTTGCGCAGGCGACTCTTTTCGTTCTGCCGAATACGCTTTTTAGCCTGAAGGCTATTTGCCATGGGGGTTCCCCTGCACCTTGTTCAATTGCTTAAAGTCCCGGATATTACTTTGAACCAGCCCGGGCATAAACAAAAAAATTACTTCCGGAAAAACGAGGTGTGATCCAACGGCGCAAGGAAGCGCGCCCTGGTGCCTCGATTTATCCCTGTTTTTTCTGCATCAGGCCGTCTACGCGCTGGGAAACGTCCCTAAAGCCGATATCCGTAGCCATAATGACCTGGTAGTGCTCAAGCGCGGAATCAAATTCGCCGCTTTCTTCAGCCGCGGTCGCCAGGTTGTAACGTATATCTTTAGCGATGTCGCTATCGGGGTCTGCTACACCCCTCAGCGCTTCCTGGTACTGGGTCATCGCAATGGCGTGAACACCCTTCCTCTGGAAGCAGAGCCCCATGCTGTTCTGGGCCCGAACCTTGAACTTGGG
>CAZTRG010000258.1:0-3991 GCA_964615885.1 uncultured Planctomycetia bacterium
CGGAAGGAAACTTCCGGGCCGGTTCGTTGTTTTGGTAGCGGGGACAGGATTCGAACCTGCGACCTCCGGGTTATGAGCCCGACGAGCTACCAGACTGCTCTACCCCGCGACAATCATTTTTAAATGGAATATAGAGTCTAGTGAATAATCGCTCAGGGGGGTAAAAGTCAAAAACTTTCCAGACGATTCTGCCCGGTCGTGCAAGATGCAGGCGTCTTTCGTACAATGCGCAGCGGTTATCGGCTAAGTCTCCAGGGGAAATTACCTATGAGTTTGAGGCGTTTATTCGGAGTTCTTTACCTCTGCTCGCTCCTCTTTGTGTCGGCCTGCGCGCCTGAGGCTCCTCCAGCGGCCTCGCAGAAGGCTGGTGAGGTCGAGGCTGAAGCAGCGACTCCTGCGGCCTCTCAACCGACTGGGGGCGCAGTGGAGGAGGTGGGGAAGGAGCCGGCTCCTGCAAAAGTAGAAAGCCCTGAGGAGGCGCAGCAGGAAGCTGCCGCTGCTCCCGGCTCTCCCCCTGGGGAAACCGAAGCTGAGCCCGTGGCAGAAGATGTTCCTGCTGCTGAGCCGGCTGCCGTGCAGGAGGAGAAGCTCCCGGCTGAAAAGCCGCCGGTCCCAGCAGAACCCACAGCTGAGGAAAAGGCCGCTCGTCTTGCCGATGAGAAAGCCAACGGAGCCGTTGTTATCGACACGGAGAAGGCGGAGGTGAGGGTTCCCTGTCGCTTCGTCAATCCAACCCGCCAGATCGAGGTTTTTGCCTGCCACAACATGGGGCCGACTCACGAGACCGTTGTCGAATTCGATGCCACCGGCGGCAGGATTCTCGCAGCCCTCCAGGAAATCGGCTGCAGGTCGACGTCCTACTGGAACGGGACCTCGCCGGGAGATTTCCTGCGCAACCAGGGTGACCGGGTGCTGGTCCTCGTGCGCTGGAGCCACAAGGGAAAGAAGTTTGAGCTGCCGGCCGAGGCGATGCTGACCGATGGGGAAACCGCGTTCGCTTCCTTTGTGCGCGGCTTTTCCTTCAGTGCAGGCCCGGTAACCGGACCGGATGGGAAAAGTGCCCGGGGTGTTTCGAGGGTAGCGGAGATCACCCTGGGAGCGACCCAGCGCGAGCAGGCTGTCTTCAGCCTCCTGTCCCATCCGACGACCCTCAACGGCCAGTCAGGCGCTCCCGGATACCGCCCCTGCAGGGCGCTGCAGCCCTGGAGCTTTCCACCCCTGATCAATACAAAGATGGTGCAGGACCTTCCCGAGCTCATCGAATCGCGGGCACCGGCTGAATTGATCTTCCGGCGCGTCAGCTCGGAGGTTGAGTTGCTTCGGTATTCGCGCTCGATCCTGGCTGCCAGGGAGCTTGAGGACAGGTTGAAGCTCTATGAGAATGTCGAGCCGATTGCCGCAGGGATCGATGCCCTCAAAAAATCCTACGAGGAGATTCTCGCAGAGATTGCCGACCTGATCGCTCTTGACCTGTCCCAGCTTCCCGAAGAATGCCGTGAAGACTTCGCGGCACGGGGTGGGATGCTGCAGGCGCTCGGGCAATGGTACTGCTCCAGGATCCAGCAGGAGTATTTCCTTCTCTACAGCAAACAGGAGGAGTTTCGTCTCCAATGGCTGCGCAGCCAGGAGCCGAATGAGGCCGACAAGGAAGCCTATGCAATGGTTCTGAAGATGGCTGCACAAAAGTTTGATCCGGGTTTCCAGACAGAGCTTGTGGTCGCCGGGGCTGAAGCCAGGCTCTCAGCCAACAGGATCTCAGGAGAAGAGATCTCCCTGGGTATTCACCTGGCTGAGCTCTTGCGAGTCCAGGGGTTTACGGCCTTTCAGCTGGGGGAGATCGCTAAGCGCGAGGCCAGCCTCGATCCGGCCAAGGATGCCTATCTGCTCAAGTTGATGAGTGAAGAGAAGCGGAGGTTTGAAACCTCCAGGGAGATCCTTGCTGCCCGTCGTGTGCTGGGCGAATGCTTCTCGGCTGAATTGTCATCGCGAAGAGATGGAAGCTGGGAAGCAGATTCGAGTTGTATCCGGCTGAAGAAAAACCTGGCCATGGAAACACTTCACCTCGAACTGCTGAAGACCCGGCTCCTCTCCCTCGATGAAAATATTCGCTGGGAGGAGGGGGATTCCGATGATGGGGAAGAGGGGGTCACGGAAAAGGAAAAGGCTGCAAAGGTGAAGCTCGCACAACTGCAGAAACAGCGCAAGTCGTTCGAGGCTACCGTGAGTGATACCCGGACCCGCCTTGAGAAGCAGAAGGCGAAGGTGGCGCAGGACTGTAAGGACTGAAGGCCTGGCAGGTGCTCCTCAGTCCTCCTTGCGGATGACCACGCTGCGGTAGGATTCGATTCCTTCCGGAGACTTGGCGTAGACGCTCACGAGGTTGAGCCCCTCGCGCAATTGCACCCGGGTGGTGTAGTTGAGGCTCTTTTTACCCCGGGAGCGGTCGAAGAAGATCTTGTCAGGGGTCTTGTACCTCTGGCTGAGGGACTGGTTCGTAGCCCAGCTGCTGAATTCGTCGGAGTCGGAGCTGACGGTGGCCTTCAATTCAACCTCCGGGTTGCTGGTCACGAGAACCGGCTTCCTGGATTCCTGTTCCAGCAGGGAAAGCCGGATTCCAGGGGCGGAGAATTCCCGGCCGTTGGGGAAGTCTTTTCCGTCCTCCCCGGGATGTGAAATAGAGACGCTCTGTTTCAGGACTCCTGAAGAGTAGGCATCGTAGATGGTCAGCTCGAATTCATAGTCCTCAGTGTTCTTCTTCGCGTCTTCATCGATGACGGTTTTGAAATCAAACTGGATATCGGTCGATTTGCCGGCCTTGAGCTCGAGGAATTCGACTCGCCCCTTCTGGAGAAAGATCCTCTTTCCCGATTTGTTTCTGAGCACTGCGATTCCCTTGTGGGCGGTACCCTTGCCTGAATTGGTGATCCGCAGCCGGAGGTTCGCAGGGGTGTCTTCTCCGAGGCGGACAAGCTTCTTCCCGGCGGTATCGGTGAGGCTTGCCTTGTAGGAGAAGGCCGGCCGCTGGCGCCCCTTGATTTCTATAACAGCGGTGGCCGCCGAGTCGATCTTCTGGCTGGAGGCGGAGAGGTCGAGAGAGAAGAGGTTGCTCTGGGCCCTGGGGAAGTAGGGCAGGCGAATTTTCACCTGCCGGGATGCCTTCTTGCCGGGCTCGATTTTTCCGAAGAGGAATTCCCTCTCTCTCATCAGGGGGTAGTCAGACTGGCTGATTCCTTTCAGACGGTAGACAGCTGATTTTCCCTGGTTGGTCACCGTGGCCTTTACCACGAGTGTGTTCACCGGTACGGGGTCTTCCTTGTCGGAGGAAGGCTCACTTTTGAACTCGTGTTCGATCTGCACAGCCAGCCTGGGCTCGCCGGGAGCCTCACTGTCCGGGGGCGGGGGGGTCCAGTCGATCCCGAAGCCCTCGAGCTTCTCGACGATCTTGTTGTAGAAAACGGCAGAGAGGTTCTGGAAGGACTTTTTCTTCTCTTCAAGGACAGCCCCGGGGTCAAAAGGCTTATTGGCCGATTCGAGGATCTTCAGCGCCATCTGCACCAGCGGATCTCTTTCAGGGCGCAGATCCCCGGTGATGAATCGTTCGCTTTCAGTGGCCTCTTCTCCCTCCTCCTCTTCTTCTGCTTCTCCGGCAAGGTACTTGAGCGAAAACCCGGGCTTCTCCTCCACCTTGTATTTCGATACCAGGTGAGACTCGTAGTCCCGCTCTGTCATGATGCTCTCGTTGGGGAAGAGATCCTTGAAGTCATCCTTGATGATCGCTGGCTCAGCAAGGATGTCCGGAACGACCCCTGTCTCCTGGATGGATATTTTTCCGGGGAGCAGGTATTCGCTGACGGGTATTTTGAGCTGGGAGCCGTTGGGGAGGCGCTGCAACTGCTGAACGGAACCCTTACCGAAGGTCCGGGTCCCGATCACGATGGCCCGGTTGTTCTTCTGCAAGGCGCCAATCACAATCTCCGCCGCCGAGGCGGAT
>CAZTRG010000259.1:0-4352 GCA_964615885.1 uncultured Planctomycetia bacterium
GTAGATGGTGCCTCCGCTGATGGCCGGCGATGCCGAGCAGCGCTCACCGAGCTCGTTCTTTGCCACCACCTCGAACTTCTTTCCCGGACGAACGACCGTGGTGACCCCCTTATCGGAGACAAAGTAGACCAGCCCGCCTGCGGAAACCGTCGAGGCGCTGTGTCCTCCTCCCAGGCGCTCCATCCACAGGCGCTTGCCGTTCTCTGCTTCGAAACAGCTGGCAATGCCGTTGTCCGAGACGATGAGAAAGTAGGGGCCGGCGACGATTGGTGAGGGAACATAGGCTGCGCCGCGGTTGGTGCGCCAGGCGATGTGGGTGTCGGTGACGTTGCCGCTGCCATCCGGGCGGATGGCGAGGATGTGGCGCGCAGGGAATCCTCCCGTGATGAAGAGGAACCTTCCATCGTAGACCATCGAGGCAACAAACTGCTCGGTCGGCCCATCGATGATCCAGTGGCGCTTGCCGTTTGCGGGATTGTAGCTGGCAACGGACTTGCTGCCGGAAAGAACCATCTGGGTGCGGTCGCCGATCTTCCGGATGATGGGAGTCACATAGCTGCGTGTCTTGTTCTCGCGGGCAATTCGCCAGCGCTCCTTGCCGGTCTCCTTCTCGAGGGCAACGATGTAGGCGTCGCCGTCATGGTCACCATTGATGATGACGAGATCCTCGTACAGGACCGGACAGGTATTGAAGCCGTGGGCGCTGATGAATTCACCGGCCTCCACCTTCCATTTCTGTTTTCCATCGAGGTCATGGGCGACGACGAGGATCGTCCCGGGGGTGATGGGGCGTGGCGAGCCGACGTTGGGGGCCGGGACAGTGCGCCCATCTACCTTCAGGAAGGTAGAGAAGACCAGCTTCCCATCGGTAGCCGGGGTGCTCGAGGCCCGGCTGTTGAGGCGATGGATCGTTTCAAGCGGAGCCTTGAATATCTTGCGCTGCCAGCGGATGCTCCCATCTTTTCTGTTCAGGCACAGCAGTATACGTTCACCTGATTTTTCGAGTGTACTGATGGTGAAGATCCGGTCACCCCAGGTAATGGGTGATGCGTGTCCTGTACCGGGCAGGGGTATTTTCCAGGCGATGTTGGTGCCGGTCTTTCCGTTCCAGCTGACAGGCAGGTCGTTCTCCTTGCTGGTGCCGTCTCCACGGGGGCCGCGCCAGGCCTGCCAGTTTTCACCGGCAGCCGGTGGTGAGACAGTCAGCAGAAGAAGAGCTGCCAGCGCCAGCGCAGCACGAAGCGAAGGCAGGGGGAAGCCGGTTGATCGGGCCAGGGTGTATTGAATTCTCACGAACTCACTCTAAGCGATCATTTGCTCTTTGCGCAACTGCCAGGCGGAAAGGAATCCCTGTCACTGAAACAGCTTCCAGGAGTTGTGATAGTGGATTGACCTTGGTGCCCCATGTATGGATCATAGGGGGCTTGACTGTTATTTAAGACAATCCATTTTGACATCTACGATTGAAGGAGGAATTTCAGCCGTGCCACGCAAGGTAACTCTTTTTACAGGACAGTGGGCTGACCTGCCCTTTGAGACAATGTGCGAGAAGGCCAAGCAGTTCGGCTACGATGGGATCGAGCTGGCCTGCTGGGGAGACCACTTCGAGGTCGGCAAGGCCCTCAGCGATGATGGCTACTGCGCCGGGCGCTGGGAGATCCTTGAGAAGCATGGCCTGACTGCCTACGCGATCTCGAACCACCTCGTTGGCCAGGCCGTCTGTGACATCATCGACGAACGCCACGCGGCGATCCTCTCCGAGGAGATCTATGGTGATGGAGAGGCCGAGGGTGTCCGCCAGCGCGCCGCCCAGGAGATGATCAACACGGCGCAGGCCTGCCGGAAGTTCATCGACGCACGGCCCGGGGGAGAAGAGTTCCCTGCCGTCGTTAATGGTTTCACCGGCTCGAGCATCTGGCACTCGATCTACGCCTTCCCTCCGACCACGCAGGAATACTGGCAGAAGGGTTTCGATGATTTTGCCACCCGCTGGATCCCGATTCTCGATGAGTTCGAAAATGCGAACGTGAACTTCGGCCTCGAGGTTCACCCTACCGAGATCGCCTTTGATATCGCCAGCGCTGAGCGTGCTGTTGAGGCGGTGAAGGGGCACAAGCGCTTTGGCTTCAACTACGACCCTTCCCACCTCGAGTACCAGGGCGTTGACTACGTCAAGTTCCTCTACACCTTCGCCGAGCGGATCTACCACGTCCACATGAAGGATGTCTGGTCCGACAAGGGCGATGGGACGGTCGGAGTGTTCGGTGGACACACCGACTTCGCTGATCCCCGGCGTTTCTGGGATTTCCGCTCCCTCGGCCATGGAGATGTTGATTTCGAGAGGATCATCGTAGCCCTCAATGACATCACGTACCGTGGACCCCTGTCGGTCGAATGGGAGGACAGCCGTATGGATCGCGAGTTCGGTGCTGAGGAGGCCTGCGATTTCGTTCGCGCAGTTGACTTCCCGAGCTCGGATATTGCCTTCGACGGCCAGTTTGACCAGTAAGTTCCCAGGAGGGCGCATATGAGCCGCATCTTCACCAGGCGCAGGTTCCCGGTCCTTGCCGTGGGCCTGCTGCTGTGCTGCGCACTGCCGGTTTCCGAGCTTTTTGCCGATGCAGCGAGCGTCAGGAAATTGCAGGGCCGCCTTCAGAAGGCGGTGGCCGCAGAGAATGGAGCCGAGGCAAGAGAGGTGGTCGGCCTGCTGGCGGATACCGGTGAGCTTAGCGCGGCGAAGCTGATCGTCCAGGCTGTTGTCAGGACCCGCAAGCTCGGCCTCTACGATGGCGCTCTCAAGGCGCTGGGAAAAATGGAAGACGACAAGGTTCGTTCCTGGCTCGCCAGGCAGAGCCGTCGGTCCAAGGCCTGGCAGGAGCGCTATTTTCTGCTCGATGTGGTGTCTCAGATCGATGATCCCGACTGCCGGGAGGCCGTCGCCGAGGCGGCAGCGAAGGAGAAGATGCCGAGGGTACGAGACTTCGCGATCGAGCTGCTTGGCCGGGCCCGGCAGCCCTGGGCCGTCGAGGCGCTCATTGATCTCCTGGAGAGTTTCTCCAGGAAGAAGCAGCTCGCCCCCCTCGCGCAGAAGGTCTCGGAAATCCTTTCGGTATCGACAGGACACAGCATCGAGACGGCAGCCGATTGGCGTAAATGGTGGGATGGAGCCAGGGCAGGATTTCAGTTCCCTGGAGACAGGAAGCCTTCAGGCTCTTCGGGCCGGACCGCGGTAAGGAGCGTTATCCAGCGTCTCAAGGACAGGGATGAGGCGCATTTCTTCGGCGAGATGCTTGCCGGGGATGTCATCGTGGTGACCGGGAATTTTGACCATGTCGAAAACGTCCTGAAGAAGCTGGGCATACCACACCAGCTTGTCGAGCGTGAAAAGCTCAAGGACTTCCCGCTGAAGCCGACCTCGGTGCTGGTCTTCAATTGCCACAACAAAGACGTGCTGAGTTCCGCGGCCCTTGGGAAGGTTGGTAAGTTCGTCTCAGCCGGCGGGTACCTTTTCTCGTCGGACTGGGAGCTGCAGAATGTTCTCCTCAAGAGCTTTCCCCGGACGATCGGAAAGGGGCCATTGACCGAGAAGAAAAGTGTCCAGGTCGGGATCCAGCCCTCGGAAAAGAACCATGCCCATTCCTATCTGCGCGATGTCTTTCCCCGGAACCCTTTCAAGCTGGAAGACTTCAGGTGGAAGATCGACTCCACCTCGGCCATCCTGAGGATTCCTCCCGGTGGCAAGGTGCTCAGCCTGGTTGAATCCACAGAGCTCGCCACGAAATACGGGGCCGGTGCCGTTGCGGCGACCTTCCGCTACGGACGCGGATCTGTTCTGCACGTCCTGAGCCATTTTATCGCCCAGCGTGATGCATCAGGGGACGGTTTCGCCCTGCAGCAGATGCTCGCAAACTTTATCATCGAAAAGCAGAAGTCGCGCCGACAGGCGAAGGGGAAGCGCTGAGGGACGTTTTTCCTTATTTGGCCCAGTGGCTGACGCAGCCGGAGTCTGCCTGCGTGACAGTGGCGGAGAAATCTGCCAGGTAGCCGCGGGTCTGTTTCAGCTCGGGAGGGGTCCAGGCTGCCCGCCGGGCATCCAGCTCTTCGTCGCTTACATGGAGGGTGATCTTTCCTTCGAGTAATTCGAAGGAGATCTCATCGCCGTCTTCGACCAGGGCGATCGGGCCTCCGACGAGCGCCTCGGGGGCGCAGTGGACTCCGATGGCGCCGTGGGAGACTCCCGAGACCCGGGTGTCGGAAACAAGCGCGACCTTACCATCGAGCTCAGGCACCGAGAGGGCGGCTGAGGCGACGAGGACCTCGGGCATGCCGGAGGCCTGTGGCCCGAGGTAGCG
>CAZTRG010000260.1:0-9579 GCA_964615885.1 uncultured Planctomycetia bacterium
CCGAAGAGCAGGTTGCCGCTGGCAGAGAAGACCCCGCACTGCTTGTCAAAGCGGCACCAGGCCCAGTCCGCCTCATTGCCCGTAATCGGGTGAAGGCGTGTTTTCTTTTTCCCGGTGCGAAGATCAAAGGCCCAGGGCTCGGCGTGGATCGTATCGCCGACAATCACCGGACGGGTTCGATGGTTGGTGAACTTGTACCAGAGCAGGTCACCCGTCTTTCCATCGTAGGCGGTGAGCGCACGCACCTTGTAGCCGCCGCCGTTCCAGACCCCCCAGCCCTTGTCAGCCCGGCTGGCAGAGCCGATCACGAAGATGCCGTTTCGAGCGTAGACATCGAGAAACACGTAGGGGTTGTAGTGCCGCTTGCCGCCGAAGCCGGCCGAGCGCATCCACTTGCCGCCGCAATTGCTGATATCGACGCCGGTGCGGTAGAGAATCTTGCCGGTCTTCGCGTCAATCGTCGTCAGCTGCTGGATATCACGTTCCTTCACCTGGCTCTCGAACTCCTTGAGCAGCTCGGGCGACTGGGTCTGGAAATAGATCCTCATCTGGGAAATGGCATTGGCTCGCATCTCTTCGCTCACCTTTCCACCCATGGCGAAGATCAGCCCATCGCTCATTGCCATGGTACCGCCAACCCTGTCTTCCTCCTTCGCATTCGGCCCGCCGACCTGCCAGCGCACATTGCCCTTGCCGGATTCCATCTCGGTGGCAAAGAGGCCGTTGGCCGCCGCCCCGTAGACCGTCTTCTCATCCTGCGCCACGGCGAACCAGCCCCAGGTGACATCCTTGCCGAAAGGAGTCAGGAAAGACTTCTCATGCTTGCCGGTGAGAAGATTGATCTGCAGCAGCACCTTGCCGTAGTGGGCATAGACATGCGTGTCGCTGACGCCGAGGTTGGCGCCGATATTGGCCGCATCGAGCTTCCAGAGGTGCCGCCCGGTGTACTGGTCGCAGCCCTGCAGGGAGTTCGGCTCCGGCACAACGAGGATCCCGTTCTTGATGAGCGAGGTGTGTTTTCCGGGGACCTTGATGGTCGGAGTCCCATACCAGAGCACCCCCAGCGGCGCCTTCAGGACAAGGTCCTGGCTGCAGCTGGTGTTGCCCGGATCGCCGTGCATCTGGGTCCAGCCGCCACCGTTTTCAAGCGGTGGGCGCAGGCGCCTGGCCCAGTGGCCTCCGCTTGAGACAAGTGTCCAGCCTTCCTGGCCGGTCACACCGGCCCAGTCCTCGAGATCTCTCTTCTCATGGGCGCCCCCCATCATCGCTATTCCCCGGATCGGCTTGAGCAGGCGCGTCCAGTCTTCTGTATCCTTCGGCAACGCTCCACCCTTAACCGCTGCCTCCGAAACAACCAGGTCAGCGAAGAAGGAAGGATAGGGAAGCTTTTCATCCCCGCGACGAAGCCAGGTGGCGATCCGCCGTACGTTCAGCCCGGCAGCGGCGTACATCCTGCGAGCATTCAGCATCGCCGCCTCGTCATCGAATACTGCGCAGATCTCGAGGTTCGTTCGCATGGCGAGCTCGAAAGGCAGCTGGCCATCTTTACAGTCAACAACGAGGCCGTAGCCGTCCTTGATGCCGCTCTCCTTGACGATGACATCAGCCGCAGCGGCCATGCTGCCATCGATGCCCTCGGGCTTTTCCTCGACCTTCTCGATGATCTCCCCTATCGCTCCGCCCTTGGGCGAGAAGGCGTAGATCGTCCCCCTGCGGGTTCCGACAAAGAGCCGCCCGTTGGCGACGACCAGCTGGTTGGCGCGCTCGGGAACATCGACGGACCACAGCAACTTTCCATCCTTGTAGTTGCGGGCGTAGATCCCCGAGCCGACACCCTTCTTCGGATCGGAATCGAAGGAGGTGTGGAAGAGAACATCCCCGGACATGACCACCGCGGCGTGGTCCGGATCGTAGCGGAAGATGACCGGGAAGCCGTAGCCGGCCTTCATCCGGGTACCAACGCCCGAGTCATAATCTGTCCAGCGGCCGGGAGTCTCCGCATTCCAGACACCCTTTCTGCTCAGGTGTTCATTCTTGGTCTCCCAGGCGGTCGAGCCGGCGTATCTAACCCCATCGCGTTCCACTCCGAAGAGCGGCCAGAAGATTCGGGTCCAGGGACTGTTGGAATCAATCTTCGGAGCCTCGGGGTCATTCGGGTCGGGCCAGTGGGTAAAGAGGCCATCGGAGCGGCGGAAGGAGGTCGGCGCTCCATAGGGCATGTTGGAGTAGCCGCGAAAATCCTTCGGCACCCAGATCTGGTCACGGGTGACCATCAGGTGGCCGCCGGGAGCGAGGCTCGACTGGCCGGCGTCTTCGGACTGGGTGTCGTTGCGCCACTTGAGCTTTCCGGTATTGGCATCGAGGGTGTAAACGTAGGTGCCCTCGTGGGGGAAGACCCCGGCGGAGAAATACGCCTCGCCCTTGTCGACCAGCACATCGGTGCGCACCGGCCAGACCGAGATCATCTTTCCATAGGAGAGAAACTGCCGGGTGGCAGGAGCCGCCTGGAACTTCCAGACCAGCTTCCCGGTCTTCGCCTCGAGGCAATAGGCCCAGCCATCCTCGCTGCCGAAGTAGATCTTACCCTCCCAGTACATCGGTGTGCGGTAGACCCCCGCACCCGCGAAGTATTCCCAGTTCTTCTTCGCCGTTGCCGCATCGAGCGACACCACGCGTCCCTCCACCGAGCTGGTGAAGTAGAGGCTGTCACCGGCAGAGATGATCGGCAGGTTGTACTTGCTGCATTCAGGGAAGCCGGCGCGGGTCGGGTCGCGGGTCGGAACCGGCGCGTGCTTCGACTGGCGGGACCTGAAGGACCAGAGCTGCTTGAGCGGAAGCTGCAGCTGCTCGGGCGTGACCGCCCTGCGGAGGCGGTCCCTGCGGTAGGTCGGCCAGTCAGCACCTGGAACAGGAACCGACAGGCAAAGCAATAAAAGGGCAAAGACCGCGCAGACTCGGTTCATTTACTTCTCCTGGACGGGGGAAGGCCTCTAAATTTGATGAGCTCTACCGCGCAGTCTATTCGCAGGGAGTCCCGGTGACCAGCAAAAGAGATGCTGCTGCAGTATTACCGCCCGGGTACCCGGCCCTGCTCGGTACCTGCAGGAGGTCGGCACAGTCTGTGACTTTGAGGGTTCCTGCTGTACCATGAGTGCTCCCGGAAAGTACCGGGCAGCCGGCGCCCGGCCCTGGAAACAACCTGTACCTGCATGGAGCCCTTGATAACAGCACCGATGAAAAACCTGCCGAGAAAGCTCGTCCTCTGCATAGCCACCCTCTGTCTCTCCTCAGCTCCAGGTCTCATCGGTGAGGACTGGACCAACTGGCGCGGACCGAACCACGATGGGTCGAGCGAGGCGGTCGGCGCTCCCGGAAAATTCAGCCCCACCGAGAACCTCAAGTGGAAGGCTCCCTTGCCGGGCCCTGCAAGCTGCACTCCGATCATCCTCGGGGGACAGGTTTTCCTGACAACCTTCGATCGCAAGTCCGGGAAGGTCAGTGCCCTGTCCCTCGACCGGAAAAACGGCAAAACGCTCTGGAGCCGGGTGCTGGGAAAAGGAGAGAACGACCGGGGCCAGGGAACCGAGAATTTCCTGGCGGCCCCCTCGCCTGTCACCAACGGCAAGCTGGTCTTCTTTCTGACCGGGCGGGGAGACCTCTCAGCCTACGACCTCGCAGGAGAGAAAACCTGGGGCTGGAACGTGCAGGAGCGCTTCGGCGACTTCAACTGCCAGTTCGGCTACGGCTCGAGCCCCCTGCTGGCGAAGGGAAAGATCTTTATCCAGGTGCTGCACAGGGATTCCCGCTACCGGGGCCTTGAGAAGGTCGGCGAGTTCACCCGGGAGTCTTATCTCCTCGCCATCGACCCCGGCACTGGAAAGCTCCTCTACCGGCACGAGCGCAAATCCGGCGCCAGGGATGAATCCCTGGAGGCCTACTCCTCTCCTGTTCCCAGGTATCTTGCCGGGAAGACAGAGATCCTGGTCTCCGGTGGAGACACCCTGAGCGCCCACGACCCGGAAACAGGCCGCGAGCTCTGGCGTCACGGCGGCTGGAACCCCGAGAAGATCAACCACTGGCGCATGGTCACCTCACCGGTATCCGGAGGCGGGCTGGTCTACGCCTCGGCCCCGAAGTTTGGACCGGTCATCGCCATCGACTCTTCGGGAGGCACCACGAAGGTCAGCTGGAAGCTCGAGCGCGACACCACCGACACCCCCACCCCGCTCTTCTACAAGGGAAAGCTCTACGTGCGCAACGGGCGCAAGCGGGTGCTCAACTGCCTCGACCCGAAGACAGGAGAGGTGCTTCGAAAGAGCCGACTTCCCGGCTTCCGCTACATGCGGGCCTCGCCGACTGCGGCCGACGGCAAGATCTACATGATCAACGCCGATGGCGAGGGCGGCGTTGTCGCTGCCCATACCGATGACGGTGAGTCCGGAAAGGACGGCAAGCCGCCGGCCTTCAAGCTCCTCAACCATGTCAAGCTGGGTGGCTACCCGGCGCGCTCCTCGATCCCGATCGCCTACGGCAATCTCTTCATCCGCACATCGGAGGCACTCTATTGCTTTGGAAAATAACCCTCTGCCTCGCGGCCCTTGCAGCCGCCAGCTTCCTGCTCCTCCCGCCTGAGACGGCCGCCGCCGACAAGCTCCCCAACATCGTCTTCATCCTCGCCGATGACCTCGGCTACGGAGACATCAAGAGCTTCGGCAAGGAGCGCTGCCAGGTCGAGACACCGAACTTTGACCTGCTGGCCAAGGGCGGCGTGCGCTTCACCAACGCCCATGCCTCGGCCTCGGTCTGCGTGCCCTCGCGACTGGCGATCCTCACCGGGCGCTACCCCTTCCGCTTCGGACGCGCTGCCAACGGGGGGCCCTGGGGTTTCATCGGCCTGCAGATGAAGAAGACCCAGTTCACCCTGGCCCGCATGCTGCAGGGCGCCGGCTACAGAACCGCCTGTATCGGCAAGTGGCACCTTGGAACAACCATGACGACCAGGGACGGCAAGGTGCAGGGACTCACCAACGTCGACTACACCAAGCCGCTGCTGGCCGGCCCGAACGACTACGGCTTCGACGAGAGCTTCATCCTTCCCGGCTCGCTCGACATGTACCCCTACGTCTTCGTGCGCAACCACGAGTTCGTCGGCAAGGTGACAGCGCAGAAGGGCTGGAGCGCCTTCAACCGGGTCGGCCCCGCTGCCGAGGACTTCGAGGACTGGAAGGTGCTCGACACCTTCGGCCGGGAGGCGGCAGAGTTCATCACCAGGGAGGCCCGAAAGAAGAAGCCCTTCTTCCTCTACCTGGCGCTCACCTCTCCGCACACCCCGACCTCCCCCAGCCCCCCCTTTGCCGGCCGGAGCCAGCTCGGCCTCTATGGTGACTTCATCATGGAGACCGACGCGGTGGTCGGACGGGTGCTGGCGACGCTGGACAGGACCGGCGCCGCGAAGAACACCCTTGTGATCGCGGCCTCGGACCACGGCGCGGCGCTCTACGCCGGTCGCAGGAGAAAGGCGACCTTCGCCCAGCTCAAGCAGCTGGAAAAGGAGGGCCACTACTCCAGCGGCCCCTACCGCGGCTACAAGTTCTCGGTCTACGAGGGAGGCTTCCGTATTCCCTGCGTCGCCCGCTGGCCGGGGGTCGTTCCACCCGGCGGCAGCAGCGATGCCCTCATCGGGCTGCAGGACCTCCTCGCCACTGCGGCCGAGATCACCGGAGCCAGGCTCAAGGCAGAAGAGGCCCCCGACTCGGTCAGCTTCCTGCCGCTGCTGAAAAATCCCGCCGCAAAGGGCACACGAGACACCCTCGTGGTCCAGGGCGCCCCGGCGATGGCCTTTCACTCAGGCCCCTGGAAGCTGGCGCTCTGCCCCGGCAGCGGCTGCGCCGGCCGCTACGGAAACTCCCCGCCGCAGGAAGAGGCCTGGAAAAAAGCGCTCGCGGCCTACGGCAAGACTCCCGTAAACCGAAAGGAGCTTGAGAAGGCGCCCTTCGTCCAGCTCTTCCGACTCGACCGGGACCCCGGCGAAACAAAGAACCTCGCAGCGGAGCACCCCGAAAAGGTGAAGGAGCTCTTCAAGCTCATCGGCGAGCAGATCGCCGCCGGCCGCAGCACCCCCGGCCCCCGCGTCACCAACGACCGCGAAGGCATCGATCTCTTCCGCGGAATTCCACGCTTTGTCTGGCGCAAGCAGGAGTAGATTCTCAGCCTGCTAGGCAGAATCCCCCGCACCGAGATCCATGGAAAGGAACCGGTCAGAACCCAGCGCATGGCCAGCCTCAACAAACTGCTCCCGCATGTGCTTGTCAATGGAGAAGTAAAAGACCTGCCAGCCTTCCTTCACCAGCTTGACCATGTACTCAATCATCCTCGGTCGGCGCTCCCAGTCGGAATGCTGGAAGGCATCGTCGAGCAGGAGGAAAGCAGGGCCTCCCAGGGCAATAGCGGCAAAGCCGAACCGCAAGGCCAGGCAGATCTGCTCGCGAACGCCGGTGCTTAGCTTCCGCAGCGCATAGTAGCTTCCCTCACCATCTCCAAGCTGCAGGCCACCTTCTCCATCGAGGTGAATCGACTGATAGCGCTTGCCTGTAAGAGAAGACAGGGGGGTCGTCAGATCATCCTTCTTGAGCCCCTGCTCGATACGCTCGGTCTCTTTTTGCCGCATATCTTCTAATACCCCGCACAGCTTGATCTTGGCGAGAATATCCGCGGTGCATTCGGTGTATTCCCCAAGCTTACTTTCTTTCTGCTCCTGCAGAGAGTCCAGGAGCACATCCCAGCCAGTGGCCAGCCTCAATCCTGTCTGGGCCGCCACCCGCTCCTTGAGGTCATCGAGACTGCCTTCCTCGAGTTCGATTTTTGTTTCAAGCTGTTCAAGTTCTGCCGTGAGTTCCTTAAACTGACCGGGGTCCCAGGCGGTACCCGGATCGGCTTCAAGGTCATCCTCCTGCGGCACGAGGAGATTCCTGAGCTGCTCCTGGCAAGCACTGATCTTGTCCTCGCTGGTCTTGTGGCTGGAGCGCAGCTCTGCCAGGGTCTTTCTCCAATCACCGGAATCCAGGTTTTCAAACCCGGCCTGGAGAAAAAAACCGTCCAGCCGGGAGCGCAACTTGGCCGCCGCAGAGTTTGACTGATCCAGTTGACCCTGCTTAGCCTTGGCCATGACAAGGTCTTCCTGCAAAGAACCCAGCTGCCTTGCCAGGGAAGCCCGGTCACCGAGAGCCTTGCCGAAATGCTCCTGGTATTGTTGCTCCATCCTCCCGAGCTCAACATTATCCGAAGTGGCCATCGGCGCAGCCCCGCTGAGCTTCCTGAAAAACATCCAGCCACAGACCAGGCTGAGAGCTGCTCCTGCCCCCAACAGCAGGTTCTGATCAAGGAGGCCACCTGCAACGGAGACAATGAGAGCCGCTGCTGCCCCGATCCCCCAGGCCTTCTCCGGCCCCTTCACCGATCTGCGATTGATGATGTCCTCATAGTTCTTCAGGGCTTCTTCGCACCATTGCCGTTTCCCAACGGCTTCCTGCAATTCCTTCACCTCTTTTTCGAGGAGGACCCCATCGCTCACCTTTCCATCGTGCTGGTCAATACTTGATTCCATTTCACCAAGAACGTCCAGTCCCTCTAAGGCTGACCTCTCCTCTTCGAGCTGCTTGAGCTCAGAACGCAGAAGATAAGCCTGGTGCCGTTTCGCCCGCTCCAGGTCTTCACACAGCTCCTGCCTGGCTGCCCGGTCTTTTCGCAGGATACTGACTGGTCCCTCAGAAAAATTATCCTTCACCTCTTCAAGGAGCTTGTTGAGGGCATCGAGCTCCTTCTTCAACCCTTTCTGTTTCTTCAATTCCCCCCGGTTGTCACCAACGATTACTTTTTCTGTAACCTGCGCCCCCTGGACCGTAGCTGAAATCCGCTCAAGGAGCTCATCCAGCAGGCGCTCCTCGGAAAGGTAGTCCTTGAGAATATCCCGGCTGATTCCATCCTCACCGGGATCTGCTGAAATAACAGTTTCACCGGCCCGGACCACCAGCAGGCGGGAAAACTCCCTGGGCAGATGGTCGTCCTCTCCGCAACGGTAGTCCTCCAGCTTTTTCGATGTCTTTGAAAAGGAGGTGACCTGCCCCTCCCCCTCTATACCGGACACCAGGATCTTTCCGTTTGTATCCCATTCCCGCAAATTCCACCCAGGAGCATCCCTGCCCTGGGTCTTGAAACGCAGGCGCACCAGGGACTCCAGGAGATAGGTCTTGCCGGTCTCGTTGAGACCGTAAATGAGGTTCAGGTCGCCTGGCTGGATTTCAAAATCCTTTTCCAGCGGCCCCCCTCGCTTCACCTTGATTCTCTCGATACGGGGCTTCATGCTTCCCTCAGCTCCCCACCTGGTAAATCGAACGAAGAGCCTGTTCCTTGACGTCCTCAAGGCTGGGTTCATCTTCGTTAGAGAAATTCCAGTCCAGCTCGTTTTCGATCAGCTCCAGGGTTTCTGAAGCGATCTTTGCGCGGTTGTCATCCCGGGCAGCCAACTGGACCTTACCCATGTCAGCGCCGGTTTCTCCATCGAAGCTGAAATCTGAAAAACCTGTATTGAAGGCAGCTGCGATTCCCTCGCGATCACAGGCATAGCCCCTGGCCTCTACCCGAAGGCGCACCTTCTCATTTTCTCCAGGCTCCAATTCCCAGCCCCGGATGCGCTCGGCAATGGCTGCCTCCAGGCGGGCTACTTCATCGTCTCCGGGAATGACAAGGAAGGGCTCCCTGAAGAACAGAACAGAGGTATCGACAGTCCTGCTCTCAAGGCTTCCCTCTGAGGTGTCGTAGACCAGGAACCTTCTACGGCCCGTTTCAGAGATATCCAGTCCACAGGGCGAGCCGGGATATACTGCTTTTCCATGTATATTCTCCGGCACCTCAGCCTTGTGAATGTGGCCGAGGAAGGTGGCCCTGGGGCGAAACGTGTCGAGATCCTTGCGAGAGAGAGGCATGTAGATCCCCGGTTCGTAGGGATCCCGTTCCTTCACCCCCCCGATGAAATCTCCATGGGAAACCAGGACCCACTTGCCGGCCTCTTGATCGAGCTCGCTCTTTTTCCCGGCAATCTGTTCGCCCATATTTTTCCCCTCGCTGTAGGGAACGAAAAGAAAAGGCGTATCGCCGATTTTGACCAGGTCAACGGTGTCGTGGACCGTGACATTCTCCGCTGCGATCATGCCGGAACTCAGGGCCGGATCATGATTGCCCGGAACAATCTCTACCTTCACCTCCGGGTGGTCGAGGCAGATAGCTTCAAAGTCTTTGAAATCCTGAACATTCTTATCAAACAGGTCTCCGGCGATGATGAGCGCGCCGATGCCTTCTGCCTCAACCTGCTCAAATATATTGCGCAATGCGTTCAGGCGCTCAGGGTGTTCTCCCCCTGGGCGGAGATGTACATCCGCGGTAATCGCTATTTTCATCCTGTTGAAACTCCACCAGTACCTTAGGCTGCAGCTGCCGGTCCGTCATATGACCTACGCTCAGACCAAGTGGAAACTTACAACGACCAGGACCGTTTCCAAATTTTTCTGAGGAAAGTTTTTCCTC
>CAZTRG010000261.1:0-5832 GCA_964615885.1 uncultured Planctomycetia bacterium
AGGCCGGAATTCTCATAGAAGCCCTTGAAGGGGTTCTTGCCGGTCGGGTCACCCTTCTGGGGCATCTCATCGATGCGATTCACCCAGCGCTTCTCTCCTGTCAGCGGATCAACGGCAAAGACGATCACACCTCCATCGGCCAACTGCTGGCGCCCGGCCACGAAATAGGCCGTATCCTTGCGGACCAGCACTGAGCCTGGAACCGGCCAGGCACTCTCCACCTGCCCGTAAGCAACGATTCGTTCATCGACCGGCGCAGCACGAAATTCCCAGGCAAGCTCACCGTTATCCACCCGCAGGGCGTAGACATAGCCGGCATGGCAACCGAAGAGGGCAAGCCCCCGGTAAATGGTCGGAGGGGTATCAACCCTGCCCCGGGCGGTATAGACCCACTGCTCTTTTCCGTTTTCAGCCGAGAGCGCCACCACCTCGTGAGAGTCAGGGCGCGCCACAAAGACCTGTCCCCCGGCGATCACCGGAGCACTCACAGGCCCCTTGACGTAGGGGTTTTCTTTCCAGTCATAGAGAATGGGTCCGGAGGGAAGCCTGCCGGAATCAACCAGCTTTGATACCCACCTGGTCTCAAGCTCAGCCGGCCCCTTACCCCGAAAGCTGCCGCTTCGCCAGCGGTCACCGCGGTAGGTCGGCCAGTCATCAGCTCCGGCAACCTTCGCAGCGGGATCAGCACTCACCTTGCCCCGCCTGAGCTGGAAACGGATCTTATCGATCGGCAGCTTCACCGGGTTCTTCGGGTTGGGAGAGGCGGGAGCCATGGCAACAAACCCGCGCAGCATTGGCCAGCAGGTGCAATGCTTGGGCGTCGTATAGATCAAGCCATTGGCCGGCACCCAGCCGCCCTCCCGGGAACAATTCGCCTTGGTGATGGGGTTCACCTCGAGCTTCCCGGTCTCCATGTTCGTCAGGTCAAGAACACCTGCAAAAACGTACTTGGGCGTGGCCACCGGCGGGAAGCAATGCGCCAGGCCGGCATTGTGGGTCTTCAGAACCTTTCCCGTCTTGGGATTGAGCGCAGAAACCTGCACGAGCGCCTTGGTCACCTTGACCTTGCCATCCTTCCTGGGCGCGGTGTTCTCCTTGCCTCCGTGAAGGAGCCAGAGATCATCACCTGAGAACATCGCCCGGGCCTGGCGCTTGTGGTTCATACCCGGGGAAAAGTTCTTCTCCCAGTTCAGCCGGCCCGTTTCCGAATCAAGAAGATGGATTCCATTGCCGAGATCGTGATCATTCAGCGAGGACACCTCGTAGACAACCTGGTCTTCATGCATCACGACACGGTAGACCTTGGGAAGCCAGGGGAAATCAGTCCTGTTCCACTTGAGCTTGCCGGTGTAGAGATCGACAGCAAAAGCCTCGACAGGCTCACCTCGCTTGACGCGCCCGGAGATATAGCAGACCGTCTTACCCGAAGCGGCCAGGTTTCGGGCCTCTCCAGCTCGCCGCTCCCAGATCTGTTTCCCGGTCTCCATGCTGAAGGCTCGGACACTTGAGGGCCCGCTGGCAAGCACGACATCCCGATGCCGGATCAATTCCGTGGAGCGCTCAGATCCCGGGTATTCGCGAACAAGCTTACCAGTGACGGCATCAAGAGCCGTGATCTTCCCATCGACAAAGGCGAAGAGGTATTTCTCGGTGGCCACCGGCCTGGCACGATAGTAGGAGAGCCGGGGCAGGTTAAAGGCCGGATCGTTCAGCTTGCCCTTCAGCAGGTCACGGTGCCAGAGCCGCAAACCATTGAAGCTGTCACGGGCCAGGACGCCGCCGTAAAAATTACGGCCGCCATCTGTGATAAGCCCCTCCACCTCGTCGAGGGCGGCGGCCACCCAGCGAACCCGCTCGGGGGGCCCCACCGCCGTATCGAGAGATACCGCGTTCCCATCTGCCCCATGGCGGGGATGGGACCAGGTGTCCATGCTGGCCGGCCAGGGCTTGCTCGCCCTGAGCGGACGGCCCGCCTCGGCAAGGATGCTTTCAAAGCCGGCACTCTTGACCAGCTTCGCATCAAGACCGGCCTCCTGGGTGCCTTCAAGCTCTCCCAGCGGTGTCAGGACACGGAAGATCTCACCCGGGCCGACCTTCCCGCGCGAACGAACATAGACCCCGTTCACCACGTTTTCTGAATACGGCAGCCGGGCCGGGTCCATCAGCTGCTCTGCAAAGGCGAGACCGTAGAACCCGGAGGCCTTCAGCGTCGCGCGAGCCTTCCTGACCAGCTCAGGGTCAGTATCCAGCACGTGAACGATGTAGCGTCCCGTGCCGGCCAGCCGAATGGCTTCGCCTGTATCATCAGCTCCAAGCTGAACAACCAGCCCGCCATGGATACCACCAAAGGTGGCTGGCTCCTGTGCCTGGCAGGGCACTGCAACCGAACACAGAAAAAAGACACCAAGCATGCAGGAGGAAATGTATGTTTTCATGCAATTCAGGGTATTGCATGACCGCTACCGGGTCAATCAAGAGAAAGCCCGGCAGCTGACCCGATCACTCAGCTTCCCGCACAAACCGGATAAGATCAGCAAGGTCACCCACGGAGAGATCCATCTCGAGTCCGTTCGGCATAAAGGATAACCCTGTCGACTTGAACTCAACGAGGTCGCCGCGGAGGATGTCCACCTTCTTGCCATCGGCGGCAAGCAGGCTGAGCTGCGTTCCGGTTTCGCTCGCAACCATCCCCGAGAAGGTGCGGCCATCACGTGTGGCCGCCACGTAGAGGCCGAACCTGGCTTCAACCGCAGCGTTCGGATCGATGACGGACTGCAGCAGGAACTCCCCTGTCTTGTTGCTGAGGGCAGCCAGGTTCGGGCCGGCCTCCTGCCCGATCCCGCCGAGCTTGTGGCAAGATGCGCAGCTCTTCTCGAAGACCAGGCGCCCCCTTGCTGCGTCGCCCTCCAGCTTGAGGGCCGGCCGGTACTTTTTCATGACCGCCAGCCGGTCGGGCGAGGCCGGCAGCAGCTTTTCGACACGCCCCCTGACCCCCGGCCCCAGCGCTCCCAGGCGTTGGCGGGTGGAGCTGTCCAGCTCACCCCGCCTGACCTGCCCTGCCTCGACAGAGTCAAGCAGGCCCATCGCCCAATCCTTTCGCCCCAGCACCATTGCCAGGATCTCAGCCCTGAGCCCCGGCCCGTAACGGGACCAGCCCTCAAGCAGCGGCTTGATCGCAGCAGCCCGCCGGACCGCGGCGGCCTGGATCTCGAAGGCCTCTGAAGCGCTGAGCAGCTTCTGCACAGAAATTTCAGCCCGCCCGGGAACGCGGTTGAGAAGCCGAATCGCCGCCACCCGCAGCTCCCCGGCAATTGAGGGGTCAAAGGCCATGGCCTCGGCTTCCCCGACAACCCCCAGGACTGCGGCGGGCACCTTGCGGGGGTCAACCTTCTTCAGCCAGGCATCGGCAAGTCGCAGCCGGTCCCCTCTCTTCGCAGTGGAGAGATAGCGTTCCAGGAAGGCTGAAGCCTCGCCGCCTTTCTTCCAGGCCACCGCCTGCGCGCTAAGGATGGCGAAGAGGGCCGGGGAGTCCAGGGAGGCCTCCAGGGCTGCCAACACGTTACCTGGATCCAGGGAGCTCATCGCAGCCGCCGCGATCCAGGAGTCCTTGTCAGCGGCAAGACGGGCAATGTCCACTCCCCGGCTGGCCCTGACAGCCAGCTCAAGACGAACCGAGGGGTCGGCGTCCTGGAGCCCGGCAAGAAGAGCAGGTTTTGTTTTCGCACTGAGACGAACAGCCTGCCTGCGCACACCTGCCTCGGGATCCTTGAGCGCTTTCTCAAGTGTGGGGACATCGAGCTTCCCGATACCATCCAGGGTGCACAGGGCATGAAGCCTTCCCAGCGGCGCCCGGCCGGAGGCTGCCTGCGCCCGCAAGCCCTCAACCACCTTCAGCCCCCGTCCCTGGACAAGCAGCTGCTGGGCTGTATCCCTGACCCAGCCGTTAGGATGCCCGAGGTGATTTACCAGGTCCCCCGGGGCGGCATCCTGCATACCCGGCCAGCGACGCGGAGCAGTCCCGGTGGGAAAGACCCTGTAGATCCTGCCATGCTTCTCACCATGGCGGTAATAAGGCCGCAGCTCATCCTGGCCGTTTTTCGGCAGCCACTGCGGGTGCTCAATCATATAGCGGTACATGTCGACCACCCAGAGCGCTCCGCCAGGCCCGGTCCGGACCATCACCGGGCGAAACCAGCGGTCCCTGGAGGTGATAAAATCGAGCTTGCTCTCAGCCGGATCACGCCTGGCCGTGAAGGTGACTCCACTCCTTGAGATAATATTGTGCTGCACAACATTGTGGAATGGCTCGCAGGTGAAGGCATGACCCTCGCTGCCGCGGGGGAAGAGAAGCTCGTCTCGATAGACCATCCCGGAGCACGCAGAGGTGAATCGTCCGGACTGCTCAAAAGAGTGAAAGCGCTTCTGCGGTGCCTTGGCAGTGTATACACGCGGGTTGGCCGGCCTCACCACCTGGTTCTTCGGATTGGGTGATACGAAGTGTGGGTTCCTGCGCAGGTGATGGTCGCGCAGGACATAATGCCACAGCGGATGGCTGTTCTGCACACCGAACCAGTTTCCCCAGTCATCCCGGTTCCTGCCGAACTGGGAAGGGCCTGACTGCGGATCCAGCAGCCCCGGTCCGGGACGAATACGAAAATCCCGGCTCCCAAGCGAGATGGTTCTCCCTGTCTTTACAGCGGTCACCTTGTTGCCCTTGGCATAGCCGCCGTGATGGGCCCCGCTGGCACAATGGAGCCAGTTGTCGAGACCCCAGCGCAGGCCATTTACCCGCAGCTGCTGGTTACCCTCAGAGAACCCCTTGTAGAGAACCTCCCGCTGATCCGCCCTCCCATCACCATCAAGGTCCCGGGCAAAGAGAATCTCGGGAGCCGCGGTAACCAGGACGCCATCCCGCCAGGCCTTGACGCCGGTAGGAAAATTGAGGCCTTCGAGAAACAGGACCGACCTGTCATAGCGGCCATCGCGGTCGGTGTCCTCCAGGAACCGGACCCGGCCTCCCGGCTTTCCCTTGCCATCCATGCCCAGGGGATAATCCGCCATCTCGGCCACCCAGAGTTTTCCGTCTGCTCCCCAGTCGATGGCAACCGGATCCATCACCAGTGGCTCAGCGGCCACCAGTTCTGCCCTGAACCCGCTGCGAAGCTGGAGGGCAGCAAGAGAGGCCTCCTTGTCCATTGCCTTGATGGCATCCCCGGCCTCCAGGCCCCGGCAGACCAGCAAGACGATGCAGCCCAGCAACAGGGAGGCCGCGGTATAGAGGCGAGAGGCGTGTGGACCCATGGCCTTCAGGATATTGAACATGCCCCAGCACATCAATCTGCAAGGCTGTAGCAGAGAAGCTCCCGGTCATTGCGCAGGTAGATGCTCCGGTTGGCAAAGGCCGGGTGGGACCAGACCAGCACCCTTCCTCCCACCTTGTGGGTCGGCTCGATGAGCCTGGTGCGGCTGAGCTCTTCGTAGCCCCGGGGGCTGAGCCTGGCGATAATCAGCTCACCAAGATCATTGGCCAGGAAGAACCTTCCCCCCTGCCGGATGGTGAAAACATTGGCCCAGCTTGCAGGCCTCTTGCCGACAGCCGGGGCAAAGGTGCTCCAGAGCTGCTCACCATCACTGAGCCGGGCGCAGAGATACCTGCCGCTCTGCCCGCAGGCGTAGATATGCCCATCCTTGATAAGCGCCGTATTAAAAACCCCTCCGATGCCCCGCCGGGAGTTCCCTCGCCAGGCCAGCTTCGCGGAGCCGCCATCCTGCCCCAGCTCGATACAGGCAGAGACCCGGTTGTAGCTCATCAGAAATACACGGCGGCCCTCC
>CAZTRG010000262.1:0-4233 GCA_964615885.1 uncultured Planctomycetia bacterium
CCACGCTGGCTGCGGCTGCCCGGGGGACGCAGGCTCCTTCGGGCAGGCCTGCAGGGGGCTGTTGCTGCCGCTGCTTTGTTTCTCATTCTCTGCTTCCTGTTCCCCTTTGATATTGACCGGTTGAAATCCTATCCGGCCTCCTCCTGGGTAAGCGCTTCCGATGGCGAGTGGTTGCGTGCCTACCGCAGCAGCGATGACGAGTTCCGCTTTGCACAGGAGCTCGATGAGATCTCCGACTGGCTCGAGCTGGCGACCATCGCTGTGGAGGACCGGAATTTTCGTAGCCATCACGGGGTCGATTTCCCGGCGCTTGTACGAGCCGCCTGGCAGAACCTCGTGCGCATGCGTGTACACAGCGGCGCATCCACCCTGACCATGCAGCTGGTCCGGATTCTCGACCAGCGTCCGCGTACAATCCCCAGCAAGCTGATCGAGTCCTTCTACGCCCTGCAGATCGATGCCCGCCTTGACAAGGATGCCATACTCTGCGCCTACCTCAACCTGGCACCCTACGGGGGTAATCTCCGGGGAGTTGAGGCGGCCGCACGGCGTTACCTCGGCAAGTCCGCCGCCAGGCTCAGCCTTGGCGAGGCGTCACTGATCGCCGGCCTGCCCCAGGGCCCATCCAGGCTCCGCCCGGACCGGCACTATGCCCGGGCTCTCGGCAGGCGCAGGGTGGTGCTGGAGGCGATGCTCCGGCAGGCTTTTATCAGTCAAGAGCAGTTCGAGGAAGCCCTGCGGTCAAGGCCGGTGGTAAGAGCCCACCCCTGGCCTTTCAAGGCACCGCATTTTTCTGACCTTGCTCTCCGCAGGGCTGAGAGATTCGGTCACCGGCCCGGGGAGATTCGGACCTGTCTTGACCTGGGAGTCCAGGCTGTTGCCCGGGTCTACCTTCATGATCATCTGCAGCGCTCGGCGGACACCCTCGGAGACCTTGGTGCGGCAGTGGTTGTGCTCGAGGTCGAGACCGGGGAGGTCCGTGCGCTGATCGGTTCACCCTCTTTCTTCGATTCCCACCGCCGGGGCCAGTACAATGCCGCCCTTGCACGAAGGTCTTCGGGCTCAACCCTCAAACCCTTTCTCTACGCCCAGGCTTTTGACCAGCGGGTTTCTTCACCGGCGACCTTCCTTCCGGATGTTCCGACCCCCTTCGCATCCTATATCCCGGAAAATTATAACCGTCGCTACCAGGGGCCTGTTCCGGCCGGTGAGGCCCTGGCGAAGTCGTTGAATATTCCAGCGGTAAGACTGCAGCGGCGTGTCGGCACAGGCCGCTACCTGGACCTCCTGCAGCGTTGCGGATTCAACAGCCTCTACCGCCGGCCACAGGACTACGGCCTGACTCTGTGTGTGGGAGGCGGCGAGGTCAGCCTCCTGGAGCTGGCCGGGGCCTACACCGCATTTCCCGGCCTCGGCCTGTGCCGTCCACCGGCGATCCTGGCCAGTGCTGCTGCTGAGCGCCCGGCGCGCCGGCGGATCTTCAGTTCCGGAGCGGCAGCAGCAGTTCTCCAGGCGCTCTCCACCCCGGATCATCTTCACCGCTCGGGGGTCATGCCGCGTGGGTATTACGGTCCCAGCCTGGGGTACAAGACGGGTACATCCTTCGGCCTGCGCGATGCATGGACTGTTGCCTTCAGCTCTTCCTGGGTTGTGGCTGTCTGGATGGGAGATGTTCGCGGCCGCTCCCGCCCCGGACTGATTGGAGCCAAGGCGGCTCTGCCCCTGGCCCTGCCTCTTTGCCTTGAGCTTTCAGGTGGTAACCTGCCGGGCTGGCCGGAAACCCGCGAGCTGGTGGAAGCCGATGTCTGTGCGTTGAGCGGCTATCCGCCCGGCCCCTACTGCGGCAGCCGAAGGCGGGCCGTCCTGCCCTTGAGATCGCGGGGTATGCCGGCCTGCAAGGTCCACCGGGAGGTGCTGGTGGATGAGAGCCGGGGACTGGAGTTTTGCGGCGGCTGCCTGGACGCTTCGGAAGCCGGTTCGCTCACTCGAAAGAAGGTTATTGACTGGCCCCCGGAAATGGCCGGCTGGCTCGAGCGCAATGTGTCCTCCTCCCATCGTCTTCCCCACAATCCGGACTGCAGCAGCGGGAGTCTCGAGCGCTCACCTGAAATCGTCTCGCCAGTCGATGGCGCCCGGTTCCGCCTGGTTCGCGGGGCCTCGTTCAGGCAGCGGCTCCAGTTCAGCGCGGTTGCCGCTGCCGATGCCCGGAAGTTGTTCTGGTTCGTCGATGGAGAGCTGCTGGCAGAGGCCGGCCTGACCGAAAAGGTCGGGTGGGATCTCAGGGCGGGGACGCACAGTATTCGTTGCGTTGATGACAGGGGCCGGGTCGCAGCGGCAAGCTTCGAGGTGAGCGGGGGCACTCCCTGAGGGGCCGTCCCCTTGCGGCGGCCGCCTGGATTTTCTACAGAGTCCATCGAAAAGCTCTGCCCGGCGCGGTTATAATCCCGGCGTTTTCTTTTCTATCTTTCGGAGCGAGAGGATGGGGCGAAAAGTCCTGGTAACCGGCGGTGCTGGCTTCATAGGTTCGCACCTTGCCGAGGAGCTGATCAGCTGCGGACACGAGGTCGCGGTTCTCGACAATCTCTCGGGAGGGTCCGCTGCCCAGGTTCCGGAAGGTGTCCGGCTCTACGAGCTCGATATTACCGAGAGCATCGACGAGGCCTTTGAAGATTTCCGCCCCGATGACGTGGTTCACCTTGCGGCACAGGTTTCGGTGGCGGTCTCCATGCAGGACCCGGTCATGGATGCCCGGATCAATGTTCTGGGTTCGCTGAACGTCATCAATGCCGCCGAGCGCCACGATGTGCGCCGCGTGGTCTATGCTTCTTCCGCGGCCTGCTACGGTGCGCTGGAGGAGGGAATGCTCCGGGAAGACATGAGATGTGTTCCGGCATCCTACTACGGAGCTTCCAAGTACGCCGTTGAGCATTGCCTGCATTCGGCGCGCCAGGCTGGTGGGCTTGAGTGGGCGGCTCTTCGTTTTGCCAATGTCTACGGTCCGAGGCAGGATCCCCATGGTGAGGCGGGTGTGGTGGCTATCTTCGCCCGGCTGCTGCTGGATGGCGGCCAGCCGGAGATCTTCGGTGGAGGTGAACTGAAACGGGATTATGTTTTCGTGAGCGATGTGGCCCGTGCGGTGGGCCTGGTGCTCGATGCCGATCTCGGGAGCTGTGCGGATCCGGTCTTCAATTGCTCAACCGCGGTCGGAACAACGACCAACGAGATCTACGCTCTCCTGAAGGAAGCCTGTTCATCAGATATTGAGCCCACCAGCTCACCATGGCGCCCCGGCGATGTGCAGGATCTCATCCTCGACAATTCCAGGCTGAAAGCGCTGATAGACTGGGCTCCCAGGGTCACGATTGCTGATGGCATCGCCCGTACGGCGGCCTACTTCAGCAGCCTGGATTGACCAGCGTCCCCGGCTCAGGCCGTTTTGCTGCTGTCGAGGGCCTGCTCGAGATCAGCCTGGAGGTCGCTTAGGTTTTCAAGGCCGACGGAGAGCCGGAACAGGCCGCCGGCAATACCTGCCTTTTCGAGCTCTTCCTCTCCAAGGGCCCCATGTGACATGGAGGCAGGGTGCTGGAGGATGGACTCGGCTCCACCGAGGCTGACGGCAGGCTGGATGACGGCCAGCTGGTCTGCAAAGCGCATCCCCCGCTCGACCCCGCCACTGAGCTCAAAGGAGAGCAACCCGCCAAACCCGGACATCTGGGAGGAGGCGAGCTCATGGGCCGAATGGGATTCGAGGCCCGGGTAGTTCACCTTTTCCATGTCCGCACGGTCTTCAAGGAAGCGGGCGAGTTCAAGGGCGCTCTGGTTCTGCCTCAGGACCCGTAATTCCAGGGTCTTGAGCCCCCTCAGCAGGAGCCAGGCCTCAAAGGGGCTCAATGAAGCTCCCAGGATCTTCAGGAATCCCCAGCAACCAGCGATGATTTCTTCCGTCGAACAGATCACCCCGGCGGTGACATCGGAGTGTCCCCCGATTGCTTTGGTGGCGGCGTGTACAACGGCATCGAAGCCGAGGGCGATTGGGTTCTGGTTCACCGGGGTAGCGAAGGTGTTGTCGATGATCGAGATCACCTTCTTCTGGCGGCACAGGGCCGCCACCTTTTCCAGGTCACAGATTTCCAGGGTCGGGTTGGTCGGGCTCTCAACGATGAGAGCTTTTGTGTCAGGAGTGATCGCGGCGGCGAGGGCATCAAGGTCTGCGGCATCAACGGCTGAGGACTT
>CAZTRG010000263.1:0-4130 GCA_964615885.1 uncultured Planctomycetia bacterium
CCTTTAATGGGTGTGGATAAGGTCACTTTTTTTTAAGGCAAACGACGTATACAAGTTGAAATTTTTAAACAGGAATTCCCGGTCACCAGTTTGACCGGGGGAAGGATACGGGAGGATAGGATCATGAGTAGGTACGGCAGAACCGTTTGTTTTGCGTTTTGTATTGCCCTGTTGGCAGGAACAGTTGCCCGGGCGGGCGAGGTGGCTCACCTGGCGCTCGATGGAGACCTCCTGGACTCCGTCGGCGGCAACCACGGCTCAGTTCACGGTGGAGGGGCTGTGGATTTCGTCGAAGGTCACGACGGGACAGCGGGTGGCGCGGTTCGCTTCGTCGATGGGGACGGAACGCTTGTAAGGCTGGCGCATACTGCGGGTCTGCCTCTGAACAATCAGCCCGCTTTCAGCGTCGCGATGTGGGTTCGCGGCCCGGTCCAACGCGACAAGCGGATCTTCTCGGAGGGCTCGACGACGAACGGCACCCCGCTCTTCAACCTGGGAACCCACAACACGGGAGCCAACGGCGCGTTTGATGCTTACATCCGCCCAGCTTCTCCCGCCCGGCATGTCTATTCGACGACCACGGTCTTCGATGACACCTGGCACCACATTGCCTGGGTCGACACCAACGGCCAGGTCACGCTCTATGTCGACGGCGTAGCCGACGCAACTGACTTTTCCTATGCACGACAGGCAAGGGCCAATGACACGACGACGATCGGTGGAATTCTCCGCTCCAGCGTCTGCTGCGAGTTCACTGGGGATATCGATGACGTGCGCCTTTATGACCACGCCCTCAGCGCAGATGAGGTAGGAGAATTGGTGTTCCCTCCCCTGGCTGACTCGATCAACGACTGGTCCGCCGACGGCACCCAGGGTGTCAACGGCTGGAGCTATGGCTACTACAGCTTTACCAACGATGCCGACGGGGTCTACTCCGCCGCTGAATTCGTCGAGTTTGATACCGACACCCACTGGAGAGGCGCCAACTGGCGCCTGGCACCCTCCAACGCTCCCTGGACGACGATCGCCCAGGAAAGCATTCACCCTAACGGCTCCAACAACCGCGACGAGCAATGGGCGATTCGCCGTTGGACGAGTAACTTCGATGGCCCCGTGGCCATCACCTCGCGTCTGCGCGCCCAGAACCGCAACGGCACAGGTACGACGCTCGTCGTCTTTGTCAACGGTGAAGAGATTGCCCGTGCTCCGGTAGCCGGCAATGACGCAGTCGGAGTGGAGCTCCTTAATTGCTTAACAGTCGCTACTGGCGATGTCGTTGATCTCGCGATTACTCCCGTGGGCCCCAGCGGCGATGGTCACGATGGCTCCGATGGCTCCTACACTTCGATGACCATCACCAATCATTTCCCGGATGCAGATGGCGATGGCACCAGCGATTGTGATGATAATTGCGCCGAAACGGCTAACCCTGACCAGGCCGATGCAGACGGGGACGGGATCGGCGACGCCTGTGATAACTGCCCGGACGCGGTCACTGCCGACCAGGTCGACACCGATGGTGACGGCGTCGGTGATGCCTGTGACAATTGCCTGCCTGCGGCCAATCCCGACCAGAGCGATGTCGATGGCGACGGGGCTGGAGATGTCTGCGATGCAGATGTCTTCGCCGACTCGAATCTCGACTGGTCTACCGAGGGCACCCAGGGTGTCAACGGCTGGTCTTACGGTTACTACAACCTGACAACAGATGAAGACGGAGCCTACTCCGCCGGTGATTTCTCCGCCTTTGAGGCTGAACATTGGAGAGGTAGTTTCTGGCGCCTGGCGCCCTCGAACGCTCCGTGGACGACGATCGGTAATAACACCAGCGGTGAGTTCATTCACCCCAATGGTGCCAACAACCGCGAAGAGCAGTGGGCGATTCGTCGCTGGACGAGTGACTTCGACGGCCCCGTGGCCATCACGGCACGCCTGCGAGCCCAGAATACTGGTGGCTCCGGCACGACGATCATCGTCTTCGTCAACGGCGAAGAGGTCAACCGCGCCGCGATTGCCGGCAACGACACCGATGGAGCGACCCTCTTCAATTGCGTCACCGTGGCTGTTGGTGACGTTGTCGACCTGGCGCTTACTCCTGTTGGCCCCAGCGGCGATGGCTCCGATGGTGCCGATGGCTCCTACAACTCGATGACGATCACCTCGAACCTGCCGGACTCCGACGAGGACGGCACCAGCGATTGTGATGACAATTGCATGGACATTGCCAATGCCGACCAGGCTGATGGTGACGGTGATGGCGTCGGCGACGTCTGTGATAACTGCCCGGGTGATGCCAACGCCGACCAGGCTGACGGCGATCTCAACGGGGTCGGCGACGTTTGTGACGCTGAGCTCTTCGCTGACTCTCGTGAAGACTGGTCCACCGACGGCAACCAGGGTGCCGGTGGCTGGTACAACGGCTACTACAACCTCACCGGTGATGACGATGCCACCTACTCCGCTGATGAGTTCATCGAGTTCAGTGCAGAGCACTGGAGAGGTGCCAACTGGCGCCTGGCTCCCGGAGGGGCTCCCTGGACCTTCGTCGACCGTGAAGGTGTCCACCCCACCGGCAGCAACTCGGCTCCCAACGAGGAGCACTGGGTTATTCGCCGCTGGGTGAGTGATCGCGCCGGAGGCGGCAACGTCACCTGGCATACCCGCGAGACCAACCTCGGGGGTACAGGGGTCACCGGGCTGCTTTATCACAATGGCAGGCTGATTGACTCCGAGATTATCGCCGGTGGTGATGGTGTCGGCGTGACCCGCACTGTGGCGGTTGACCTTGAGGAAGGCGATGTCATCGACCTGGCGCTTTCGCCCGTCGGTCCCAACGAGAACCGTACGGACGGATCGGACGGATCCGGCAACTGGATGCGCATCTCCGAGGACCTCGACTGGGTTCCCAAGGTGGAGGTTGCTCGCTGGTCCTTCGATGGAGATCTCGTCGATTCCATTGGCGGTAACGATGGTGTCATGCTCGGCGCCAATCCTGCCAGTTACGCAACGGGCTTTGACTGCGCGGAAAGCAGCTCTGTTGTTCTGAACGGAACGGACACCATGGTCTCGGCCGCCCAGGTAAGCGGTCTTCCCATCACCAATGGCGGTGCTTTCAGCATTGCGATGTGGGTCAGGGGCCCGTCCGGTCAGCGTGACATGCGGATCTTCTCAGAGGGTTCGACGACCAACAACACCCCGCTCTTCAACCTCGGAACACACAGCCGGGGCGAGAATGGCGCACTGGATGCTTACATCCGCGGCAATGGCGGGGCGCTTCTCAATCACACCTATTCAACAACCATGGTCTTCGACGATACCTGGCACCATATAGTCTGGTCCGACAACAACGGCCAGGTGGTGCTCTATGTTGACGGGGTCGCCGACGCGACTGATTTTTCCTATACGCGTGGCCCAATGGATGTGAACACCACCACGTTTGGCGGAATCCTCCGAGCGAATCCGAGCCACTGGTTCCAGCGGGAAATCGACGAGGTTCGCCTCTTCAATTTCGCTTTGGACCAGGATGATGTAGACGAGGTCTACACCGAAGCCCCCGGGAGCTGTGGACCTCCCAGCTTTGCCCTGGGCTTCTCAGGTGCTGAGGACCAATCCGGCTGTGTCGGAGACACCTCCACCGTTTCGGTGGGTTGTGTCCTGAGTACCAGCGACAGCTTCTACTCCGATGGTGCCCAGGCCTTCTCCTTCGGCGTCACCGCCCAGGGAGGCTCCATCACCGCCATCAGTACCGATGGCTCTGATGCGGCCGGGTTGCTGGACGGCGGCTTTGAGGTTGCCGAGCTCACCAGTGGCGAGGGCAACGAGGGGGCCATCTGTGGCATGATCTTCTCCTTCGAGCAGAATGCCAACCTCCCGGTTAACGGTGACGCCTCGCTGGCCACCCTGACCGTCGAGAGCACTGTCTCCGACGGCGGCAGCGTCGCACTGTCCTATGCCAACGGCCTGGTCGGTGGCGGACAGGCGGTGCGCAACGCTGTCACCTGGCGCGGTGAGACCATCCTGCCTACACTCGGCAGGGTGAGCTACGCTCTGGCGGCCGACACTTCGGCTCCCGCCGCTCCCGCCGGCCTCGCGGCCACTGCGGGCGACGCCACTGTCTCCCTTGACTGGGA
>CAZTRG010000264.1:0-65020 GCA_964615885.1 uncultured Planctomycetia bacterium
GTCTTCTTCGGTATCGTCTCCGTCTGCATGTTCTCCTCCGGCTTCTTCTCCTCCGGCATCGTCTCCTCCGGCAGCTTCGCCGCCTGCATCGTCTCCGCCGGCATCGTCTCCACCGGCATCATCGCCGCCTGCATCGTCTCCGCCGGCATCGTCTCCACCTGCATCGTCTCCACCGGCATCGTCGCCACCGCCACCTCCGGCGATACCTTCAATGTAGGCCACGGCTTCCCCGACAGTACGAATGCTTTCTGAATCTTCATCCGGGATCTGGATATCGAAGGCTTCCTCGAACTCCATAACCAGCTCTACGATGTCAAGGGAGTCAGCTCCCAGGTCGTTGATGAAGCTGCTCTCAGGCTTGACGGTATCGGCTCCAACCGAGAGCCTCTCGGCAACAATCTCTACTACCTTTGCATTGATATCCGACATTTTTTCTTTCTCCAATAAAACCAGGTCGGCAGGTGCCATTACCTCGGACACGGTCCTCAGCAACCAGTGGCAAGCCCGCCATCCACACGAATAACTTCTCCAGTAATATAACTCGCACCGGGGCCGCACAGGAAGGCTACCACCGATGAAATTTCTTCAGGTTTTCCAACCCTCGACAGTGGAATACTCTCCGCCATGGCCTCCTGGGCTTCATCCGACATCGCCGCCGTCATGTCTGTCTCGATGAAACCCGGTGCCACGGCATTTACCAGGACACCTCGCGAGGCCATCTCTCGCGCCAGGGAATAGCCCAGGCTGATAATACCGCCCTTGCTGGCAGCGTAGTTGACCTGGCCCGCATTGCCGAACAAGCCGACAACACTGGTGATATTGATAATCCGTCCGGCGCGCTGCCGCAGCATCTGGCGAGCCGCCAGCCGGCAGGTATTGAACACACCTGTCAGGTTGGTGGCAATGACTGCGTCCCATTCTTCCTGCTTCATCCGCAGCACCAGGTTATCCCTGGTGATCCCCGCGTTGTTGATCAGGAAGTCCAGGCGTTCGAACTCTTCAACCGTCCTGTCAACCAGGGCCGAGACACTGTCCCAGTCGGACACATCGCAGCCAAGGGGCAGCACCCGGCGGTCCGGGTTTTCCTCGCGCACCGCTGCCGCCACCGCCTCAACACCCTCAACACCCCTTGCGGTCAACACCAGGTCAGCCCCTTCAGAGGCGAGCTTCATCGCAATGGAGCGCCCGATACCGCGTGATGCACCGGTTACCACGGCTACCTGGCCTTGAAGAGGCAATGCGGATTTACCCATCGTTATTTTCCAATGAAAAACTCAAGCGCTTGAAACCAGACATATCCTATACAGGAACAACGCCCATGTTGTCCAGAGACGCGATATCGCTAATCGACTCAACCACGGCCTCGCGGTCAATCTTACGCACATGGCCGCGCAGAACCTTTCCCGGGCCCAGCTCAAGCGCTGTTGAGCAGCCACCAGCCAGCACGCCCCGTACGCATTGCTCCCACCGCACCGGGTTCTCAATCTGGCGCAGCAGCCCCTCTCGAATCTCCTCGGGATCCTCGACCCGGGTGCCCGGATAATTGCCGAAAAAAGGCAGCCGGGGTACAGAAATGGACAGGTCATCGAGCCAGGGCTGAAGCTTCCTGGTTGCCGACTCCATCAGGACCGAGTGGTAAGCTCCTGCCACTCGCAGGGCAACCACCTTCCTGGCCCCCGCCTCATCAAGTCTCCTGGAACACTCCTCAACGCCCTCCCTGGAGCCGGAGATCACCGTCTCAGCCGGAGAATTATAATTCGCTACGCCAACCTCAAGGCCGGCCTCCCGGGTGCCGGCAACAACCGCCTCGATTTCAGGAGCCGCCATACCGACCACGGCCGCCATCGTCCCCTCGCCCTGGTCACAGGCCTCCTGCATGAATTCACCGCGCTTGCCGACAACCTGCAGCGCATCTTCAAACTCCAGTGCACCGACAAAAACCAGGGCCGAGTATTCACCGAGACTCAAACCGGAAGCCGCAGCAGCGGCCAGGCCCTGTCCGAAGCTTCCTTCCAGCCCACGGCGTTCGGCCATGGCCTCGAGAACCGCCATCGAGTGCAGGAAAATGGCCGGCTGGCTGATCCGGGTGGCATTGAGCTCATCGGCCGGGCCGTCTGTGCAGACCGAGAGGATATCGAAACCAAGAATCTCTCCTCCGCGGCGGAAAACTTCGCGGGCACGCGTCGACTCTGCACACAAATCCACTGCCATCCCCACCGCCTGGGCTCCCTGTCCGGGAAACAGGCAGACGAAACCTGGTTGATTCTGCTCAGCGTTCATTTCTGCATTCTCCATCCTCTTCAATGACCCCCAGCGCTCAGCCGCAGCGCTGAAAAAGCCTTCTACCAGCGAACCAGGTTGTACCCCCAGGTCAGTCCTGCTCCGAAGGCGACCAGCAGAACGAGGCTGCCCTTCTCGATACGGCCTTCCTCGACCGCCTCGTGCAGGGCCATGGGTACCGAAGCCGCCGAGGTATTACCGTAGCGCTGAAGATTGAGATAGATCTTTTCTTCAGGGAGATCGATCTTGCGCAGAACGGTCTCGATGATACGGGAGTTAACCTGGTGCGGAACAACCAGGTCAAGGTCAGAAATCGAGATGCCGTTACGCTCGATGGCTGTCTCGATCAGCACCTGCATACTCCTGGTGGCAAACTTGAAAACATCGCTGCCCTGCATCGAGAGAAAGTGCTTTTTGCCATCCACCGTATCGGCAGAAGCGGGCTGCCTGGAGCCGCCGCCCGGCATGATAATCAGGTCCGCCCCACCACCATCAGAGCGCAGGTAGTGGTCCACCAGCCTGGATTCGCTTCCCTCTTCGGCCCTCGAAAGAACCGCCGCACCGGCCCCATCGCCGAAGAGGATGCAGGTATTGCGGTCGGTATAATCAATAAAGCGCGAGAGCGTTTCAGCACCGATCACCAGTACGTTCTTGTGGACCCCGCTTCGCACCAGGCTCGACCCGACGGTAATTCCGTATACGAATCCCGTGCAGGCAGCACTGAGGTCAAAGGAGCAGGCATTCTCAGCACCAAGCAGCTTCTGCACATAGCAGGCGCCGGCAGGACAATAGGTGTCAGGCGTCAGGGTCGCGAGGATGACAGCGTCGAGGTCCAGGGGATCAAGGCCTGCCTCTTCCATAGCGCTCTGCGCGGCCTGCAGGGCCAGGTCACTGGTCGATTCATTTTCGGCGGCGATATGACGCTCCCGAATACCCGTACGTTGAATGATCCATTCATCGCTGGTATCAACCATATCTTCGAGATCCTTGTTGGACAGGATTCTCTCAGGAACGTACCGACCGGTGCCTGCTATACGACATTCATACATTTTTCTACCTCGAATCGGCTCCTCTTCAGTCCTCTGCAGCTTTTTCTGCCGCCAGGGACTCTTTCGCGCGTAGATTCTGCACGATCAGGCCATTGATGTCGACCTCTGCCATTTTATTCGCCAGCTGGATGGCATTGGAAATGGCCCTGGCGCCACTGCGGCCATGCGAAACAATAACTGTCCCGTTTACTCCCAGCAGCGGAGCTCCACCTGATTCAGCATAATCGATCCTCGATCCGAGGCTGGAAAGCCCGGCCTGTACCTTCCGGGAAATGGCCTCTTTCATCCCTCCCTGCTCCGAATCAGCCATATCTGCAATGCCGGAAGCGACCTCGGCGGCGCCTTCTTCAAAGAGCAGGAAAAGACGCTCTGCCAGGCCCTCCGCCAGCTTGAGAACTATATTGCCGGTGAAGCCATCACAGACAACGACATCACATTTACCCCTGAAAAGTTCCACGGGCTCAATGTTGCCCTGGAAATTTATTCCGCTCCCGCTGAACAGGTCATGGGTCTCTTTCACCAGGCGGTTCCCCTTGGCCCCCTCCTCGCCGATATTGAGCAGCCCGACACTGGGATCTTCGACCGAGTGAATCAGGGAGGCATAGAGGCCTGCCATCACCGCGTATTGCAGCAGGTGTTCAGCCCTGGCCTCCACGTTTGCGCCAACGTCCATGAGAATCAGTGGCTTGACCCCGACCTTTAATTCCACGGCTATTCCCGCCTTGGTGACCTCCGGCAGGGTCCGTAAAAAAAGTGAAGCGGCTGCCACAGAGGCGCCCGTATTTCCTGCACTGACAAAGGCAGAGGATTCCCCATCGCGAACCCGCTTCAGGCCGACGACAACTGATGAATCCTTCTTCGCCCTGACGGCATCGACTGGACTCTCTCCCATGCCGATCTCTTCGGTCGCCGCAATGACAGAGATGCCCTCACCCTGCCAGCCGGCCGAGTCGAGCTCCTGGAGAATTCTGTCCTCGCTGCCAACAAGATCTACCCCTAGCCCTTCCACCTCTCCAACCGCCCGTATAGCCCCACGAACGACCTCGGCGGGAGCACGATCTCCGCCCATGGCGTCAACGACAACCGGTTTCATCACCCAATGAAGTCCTCAGCCGCAATAACGGATTTTCCGCGGTAATACCCGCAGACGGGACAAATCCGATGCCTGGGCTTCATGGAAGTGCAGTTGCTGCACTTGACCAGGGTGGGCACAGAGAGCCTGTGATGGGAACGCCGCATTCCTTTTTTCGACTTGGAAGTGCGTCTCTTTGGGACTGCCATTTAATCACCAGGAATAAATACTTTTAACTGTCTGAAAATGAAGGGCTTAGGGCCAAATACCCAAGAGCCGCTGAATAGAATCGAGCCATTTTAGGTTCGAGGCCAGCCCATGTCAAGCTATGGCCATGGACCGAAAAGGAAAAGCCTGCTAGGACCCGGAACCCTGCTCTACACGGCTCTCCATGGCCTTCAGGGCCTCCCTGGCCCCATCGGGGTTCGCTCCACCGGCCTGTACCATTTCCGGTCTCCCGCCTCCGCGAGCGGCAATCTGCTCCGCCCCAGCCTGGAAAATATCTCCCGCCTTCCAACCCTCGGCAGTTAAGGAGGGGCTTACGCCCACCAGCACCTGCACCTTGCCCTTGGCAGGAGCCAGGAGAGCGGCAATCACCTTGTCGGATTCTTTTTTAACCCGGTCATAACAATCCCGCAGGCCCTTTCCATCGAGCCCCTCAACGATTCCTGAAACAAACAGGATCTCACCGATCTCCTTCTTCTCGAGATCACCCGTGGCGGCTGGAGCTGCTGCGGGGGCCCGGGTCTTCAGCTCCTTGTTTTCTTCAAGCAGACGTGAAATCCGCTCCTCAACCCGCTCGGCCGGCACCTTCAAGAGCCGGGAAAGATCATCGATCAGCTGAACCCGGCCATCGAACCAGCTCTCGGCATGGCGCGCCGTCAGCGCCTCCACCCGGCGCACGCCTGATGAAACCGACCCCTCACTGGTCAGGACGAAGGAGCCGATATCACCGGTGCGGGAAACATGCGTTCCCCCGCAGAGCTCGACGGAAAAATCTCCCATTCGGACAACGCGAACCCGGTCACCGTATTTCTCTCCGAAGAAAGCCATCGCTCCCTGCTCGATGGCCTCATCCTTATCCATCTCGTTGATCTCAACCGGCAGGTTCGCCCGCACCTGCTGGCTGACAAGCTCCTGGGCCTGCTGAAGCTCTGCGGACTCAATACCGCTGAAGTGGGTGACATCAAAGCGCAGGCGTGAGGGATCAACCAGGGATCCCTTCTGGTGGACATGATCTCCGAGAATCTCCCGCAGGGCAGCGTGCAGAAGGTGGGTCGCTGAATGATTGCATTCCGTCGCCCGGCGCGTGGCCTCATCGACCTCCGCCCTGATCGCAGCCCCGGCTGAGAGCTCCCCCGCCTCCCCATCGACCAACCTGCAGAGATGGATCATGCGGCCACCATCGCGCTGCGTGTTTTCCACCGCCAGGCGGAAATTGTCGCCGGAGATGACCCCCTGGTCCCCCACCTGGCCGCCGCTCTCACCATAGAAGGGTGATCGTGAAACAACCACCTGGAAGCTCCCATCAGCCTCCTCTACGGCCTGCAGCTCGCCCTCGCAGTCGAGGCTGTCGTAGCCGACAAACTCTGTCTCGGGAACGGAGTCGAAGCTGGTGGTCACGGAGAAGTCCGAAGCCTGGCGGCTGCGCTCACGCTGCTCGCCCATGCATTCCTCGAAACGCTCCATATCCACATCAAAGCCCACCTCCTCGGCCATTCTCTGCGTCAGGTCAGCCGGAAAACCATAGCTGTCCCAGAGCAGGTACATTTTTTCTCCGCTGACGGTCTTCTCGCCGGCCTCCGCCATCTTGCCGATCTCGCTCTCGAAGAGCTCGATACCGCGGTCAAGGGTCTTCCCGAAGCGTTCCTCCTCGCTCTGGACCACCTGGGTGATGAACTCCCTGTTCTCAACCAGCTCGGGATAGGCTTCACCCATGCTGTCCACCACGACCCCCACCAGCCGGTTGAGAATCGAGCCCTCGGCCTGCAGCTTGCGCCCGTAGCGCGCAGCCCGCCTTAGAATCCTCCTGAGAACGTAGCCACGGCCCTCGTTGGATATCTCGGCGCCATCGGCCAGGCAGAAGACCAGGGACCGGATATGGTCGGCAAGCACCCGGTGCGGAACGCCCTTCTCCCCCGGGTCGTACCCGACCCCGGTCAGCTTCTCTACCTCCGCAATCAGCCCGCGCAGAACATCGGTCTCGTAGACAGTATCCACTCCCTGCATAACCATCGCCATGCGCTCAAGGCCCATCCCGGTGTCGATGCTCGGCCGCGGAAGAGGTGTCTTCTCTCCATCTGCGGACTGGCTGAACTGCATAAAGACGAGATTCCAGATCTCGAAGAAGCGCTCGCCATTCTCTACATCCGCCTCCCCGAAAGCATCGCCGCGATCGAGGAGAATCTCCGAGCAGGGACCGCAGGGGCCGACATCCCCCATGCTCCAGTAGTTGTCCTTCTCGCCGAGCCGCACGATGCGGTCATCGGGAAGCCCGGAGATCTCCTTCCAGAGCTCCCAGGCCTCATCGTCCTCGCGGAAAACCGTGGCCCAGAGTGTCGAGGGGTCCAGGCCATAGCCCTCGGTGATCAGCTCCCAGGCGTAGGTGATAGCCTCCTTCTTGAAATAATCTCCGAAGGAGAAGTTACCCAGCATCTCAAAAAGGGTCAGGTGGCGGCTGGTGTAGCCCACGTTGTCGAGATCATTGTGCTTCCCCCCGGCCCGTACGCACTTCTGCACGGTGGTGGCGCGCGGGTGCGAGCTCTCCTGCCGCCCGGTGAAGATATCCTTGAACTGGACCATACCCGCATTGGTAAAGAGCAGCGTCTTGTCGCCATGGGGAATCGACGGACTCGACGGCAGGACGGCATGGTCGCGGTCACTGAAATAATTCAGAAACTTTTCTCGTACTTCAGAGGTCTTCATTCAAACAGGTTCCCCGGTAGCTCCGAAACTCCAACAGCTCGTGGAGGCAAAAAATTTACGCCATTGATCATCTACAGATTTGCAGTGACTCGCAATACTTCAAAAAGCGATCCTTGACCGCATCTGCATCAATTTCCGCCAGCCGGGCGGTGCCAAAACCCTCACAGGTAAAGGATGCAACCACCGAGCCATAGGCAATGGCGGTCTTCAGCCCCTCCTCATCAACAGCTCCCGTCCGCGAAAGCGAGCCCATGAGGGCGCCGGCAAAGCTGTCCCCCGCGCCGGTCGGGTCGACGACCTTGCCGGTCGGATAGGCCGGCAGGGCGACAACTCCCGCACCGGTAAAGAGGACAGCTCCGTGTTCTCCTTTTTTCACGATAACGGTACCCGGCCCCATGTCCAGGATCGCCTTGCCCGCATCGATCAGGTTGCTGCAGCCTGTCAGCTGAAGCGCCTCGGCATCGTTGAGAGAGATCCCGTCAATGCGGCCGAGCAGCTCCACCAGCTCATCACGGGCAATCTCGATCCAGAGGTCCATGGTGTCGGCCATTACGCAGACGGGTGACTCAACCTGCTCGAGCACACTGAGCTGGGTAGCGGGCGAAGCGTTAGCAAGAAATACGAAGGTCGAATCGGCATAGCCCCCAGGCAGAACCGGCTCAAAATGTTCAAAGACATTGAGCTCGACCGAGAGGGTCTCACGGGAGTTCATGTCCTCTGAATACTCTCCGCTCCAGCGAAAGGTGCGGCCACCCTCAATGACCTGGAGGCCGGCAAGGTCGATATCCCTGCTCCCCAGGAGATCAATATCACCTTGTGCGAAGTCATCACCTACGCCCCCGACCAGCCGCACCTTCGTAAAATTGCAGGCCGCCAGCGAAAAATAAACGGCTGCCCCGCCCAGGGCATCCTGGACCTCCCCGTGGGGAGTGCGAATCGTATCGCGGGCAACGGAACCGACAACGAGCAGCGACATGGAGAAACCTCGGTGATGAAAAGGAGCTATAATACCCCACCGCGCCGCGGATGAAAGGGGCTCAAGACCTCTCAGCCCCGACAAGCCCATGATCCCGATGCCAAAAGTCGAATGAATAAGCTTGTCATCAGCACCGCTTCCATCTGAAATCGGGCTGATATGACGGTCAGGATAAAAGTAGACCCAAAAGAGCCCGATCCCCGGTGCATCGCCGAGGCCGCAGAGATCCTCGAAAATGGAGGCCTGCTCGCCTTCCCAACCGAAACGGTTTACGGTCTCGGGGCGCTTGAAAGCCACAGCGCAGCCTGCGAAAGACTCAGCAAGCTGAAGGAGAGACCAGCCGGAAAGCCCTTCACCCTCCTGCTGCACGATGCGAGGGAGGTCTGCCGCCGGGCAAGCGGGAGCTCGCTGGCCGCCCAGCGCCTGATGAAAAAATTCTGGCCCGGCCCCCTCTCCATGGTGATCCCGACCGGGCCACCCGGAGGGGAAGAAACCACCGGCTTCAGGATACCCGCCTCTCTTGTGACCCTGTCGCTGCTGGAGCAGCTCTCCTCCCCCCTGCTCGCCCCCAGTGCAAATCCCGCGGGCAGTCCCCCGGCTCTCAACGCTGAAGAGGTGCTGGCATTTTTTGACGGGAAAATCGATGGGGTTCTCGATTCAGGCCCGGTAGAGCTGGAGGAGGCCTCGACCGTTGCCAGGCTTGGAGCTGAGGGCATCGAGGTCCTCCGTGAAGGCTCAATCTCCGCCGCAGAGCTGGAAGAGGCCGCCCGGGGAGCGACCATTCTCTTCGTCTGCACCGGCAATACCTGCCGGAGCCCGATGGCCGAGGGCCTGTTCAAAAAACTCCTCAGCGAAAAAAAAGGTGTCGAAATCGATGAGCTCCCGGAGCTCGGCTACCGGATCCTCTCAGCAGGCACCGCCGCCTTCGGCGGCAGCTGCGCGAGCCCGGAGGCTGTAGAGGTCCTGCGGGAACGCGGCTGTGATATCGAATCCCATGTCTCGCGCCCACTGAGCGAAGAGCTCCTTGAAGAAGCTGACCGGATCTATGCGCTGACCAGCTCGCACCAGCTGGGGATCCTTGCGGTGGGAGCGACCCTGGATCTTCCGGGGCCGCCGCTTGAAGACATCCTCCACCTGCTTGCCGGGCAGGATATCAGCGACCCGATCGGACTGGATGTCAACGGCTACAGCTTGTGCGCCGGGGAGATCGAGCAGGGACTGGAAAAGATCCTCGAGGGCTTCTAGGAAGCCGCTGCTGGGGCCGGGGTGGGCCTCAGCTCTTCTCGCTCGTGCTCACCGGGGTCTCGCCAGGAGCTCCGCGGCCTTTACCGGGGTCCTTATCATCCTCGTCACAGGCCGCGCCGACCCCATCCCGGTCTTCATCAGCCTGGTCCGGATTGGCCACCCCGGGGCAATTGTCCTGGGCGCCGTAGACGAAATCCTTGTCCGCATCGTTGATACTGATATGAAGCAGCTCACGCCAGATCCTGAATTCCTCGATCTCGTCCCTTCGCTTGATCTGGGTGACGAGGCCTGAGCGGGCCTTCTCAAAATCTGCCGAATCGGGATCTTCCAGCTCGGTATAGCGCAGGATATAGCAGGCGTCCTGTGCTTCATCCTCGACAACCTTGAATCCGCCCAGCTTCTCAACGGTGAAACCAGTGCTCACAAGAGTGGCGCTTGAAGGGTGCGGCTCTTTCTGCTCTGCCGCCGGATCGCTCCCGGTCTTGCCTTCTTCTTTGCCTTCCTCTTCCTTGCCCTCTTCCTTACCCTCTTCCTTTTCCGCGGGGAGAGTAATGGAGTCCCGCCGTCCAATAAAGTCGGCACCGGAGTTCTCCAGCTTGCCGAAGGTGGCCTTGAAGGACTGTTCTTCAGCAAAAGCAATCTCTGCTTCACTACCGCCCAGCGCTGTGAAGGCCGCAGCGGAATTTTCAGCTTCCTCAGCCGTCTTGACCTGCCCGTCGCAGGCCTTCCTGAGCAGCTTCACCAGCTCCTTGCTGTGAAGATCAGAGGTCACCTTTTCAACCGCCTCTTCATACTCAAGCTGGCCAGGCGCCTTGATATCCACGTCTGAAAAATAGATGAAGCTGACCGGGATAAATTCCTCGTAGCGGAAATTCGGATTTTTCAGCCGGGTTTTTTCAAGGTCGGTCAAAACGTAGCCGTTCGCCTTGCGGCCTTCTTCGTTGGCAACCCTGTACCAGGATTCGATGGCCTGCCTTGAAGGGGCCTTCTCATCATAAATACCCTCGAGCGCTTTACCGAACACATCCTCCGCATCGGCCTGGGTGGCATAGGAGGTCTCGCCGGTCTTGATAAACTCGTATTCCTTGGCCAGGTCTTCGAAGGTGACTGGCTCCGCAGCAGGCTTCTCATCAGTACCAGAGGCCGGCTTGATCGGGAAGAGCTGCGCTCTCAACTTGTCTGCGAATTCAGAGACCTTCTGGGAAGCGGTTTCACGGACATAACGCTCCCGGACCTTTTCCTTGACCTCGTCGTAGGGAAGATAAAGCTCCTTCTCCCTGGTCTGCATGGCCTCGCTTGAGAGCAGCTGGAAGAGCCCGGCATCCTGGCGAATCCCCGGGCGGGTATAGAGACCCTTTTTCTCCTCATAGGCCTCAGCGAGATTCTCTTCCTTCACCTCTGCCTCAACTTCCTTCTGGAAGGGTTCCATGGTTACTTCCAGGAACTTGAAGCGCAGGCGCGTATCAGCATTGTAATCGCTCTTGAAGTTGTTGTAGTGCTCCTCGAGCTTTTCCCTGGTCAGGGACTCCTTCACCTTCGTGGAGAGCTCCTCCGGAGCGGTGAGCTTGACCCAGTCAAATTTCCGCTTGTGATTCTGGATCTTGAACTCTTCGAAGGCCTCGGGGCCCGTCACCTGGACCCTGGCATTGATATGTCCGTCCAGGCGGGCGATCAGGAGCAGGTCCCGCAGGGTACTCTCGAATGCCTTCCTGGAAACAGACCGGCGTGAATCACCTTCAGCAAGCCGCATCCAGGTTCCGATGATCGCCTTACCGGTGCGGTCCGCTCCAGCCCTGGCTCTCTTGAATTCCCTGATGGCCTGCTCGAATTCATAGTCGAGGTAATGTTTTTTCCCAGCTGAGAAGGCAATATTGCTTGCAGCAACATTCTTGGTGAAACCGGGAATGGCATCGGGGCGGGGAAACCCGGGGTGGTCCCCGCGGGCGGCCAGCCAGTCCTCGTAGCGGGCCTCGTCAAACACATCGCCGCTCTTGAAGCCTTCCCTGAGCCTGGTCAGCTCAGTCTGCCAGAGCTGCTGGAAAATTCTCTGGTCCTGCTGGGAGCTTGTAGCAGTCGGCAGGGCTATATTCTTGCTGCGAAGATGCTCACGGCTGCTGACAAGCTGGAGGGCAAAAGCCCTCTGCCAGGCTTCCTTGCGAACGGCCTCAAATTCGGCGTTCGATACGCTCAGCCCCTCGTTTTGAGCAGCCTTGCGGTAGAGAAGAAACTCGTGATAGTTGATGGGCCTGGAGCCCTCCGGGCCCGGAGTACCTGAATCCGGATAGATCGTCCGGTACTTGGGACCGATGTTCAGCTCACGCCCGCCGTAAGAGATGGTGTTCTGAAAGAGAAACTGGACCCGGTCAAGAGTCCTGACCAGGGCACGCCGGCCGACAGAGAACTCCTCTTCGGAGATCTCTTCTCCGGGACCGATCGAGACACTGCTGCCACCCGCCCGGGAGAGCATCTCAGAGACCGGCACTCCAAAGGCAAAGGTGAACCCGAGGAAGGCCAGGAGCAGAACCCAGAAGACCTTCTCATTAGCCCTGATAAAGGCCATGAAACGCTCCCCTGCGTGCATCTCTTCTTTATTTATATTCTGTGACATCTGAACCTCAGCAAATCTTATTTATACAGCTCGTTACCCTCTCACCTCCCGGCAAAGGGAAGCCGCCCCGCAGGCCCGATCGGGCGCAACGGTGGGACTCTATATAAAGATAACAGCTTATTGAGTAAAACCGAATCTCCGGTGCTTCTCCAGCATCAAGAGGCAGATCAGTGGTCCGGTAAAGTTGTCTATCCTACCGCAAGAAAACCTTCCCTCTAAGGAGAACCTCGCAGCTATTCGGTTCCGGCTTTCTGCGTTCTGAGCAATTTTGCAATCCGGACCTGGATCTCTCTGTCATGAGGAAAGCGTTCCACCACGGTCTTCCAGAGCTCCCGCGCCCCCGCAGGCTCTCCCAGTGCCCTGCGGCAGAGTCCGAGCTGCTCGAAGATCTCCGGCTCCCAGGGCACCTCGTAGCCTTCCTTCAGCAGCCCCCGGAGCGCTGAGCCGGCCCGTCGATAGAATCCATCTTCAACCAGTGTTCGTGAATGAAGAAAAACAACCGTATCGCCCAGGGCCTTGTTTCCCGGCAGCTTCCTGATCGAATTGAAGAGCTCCCTGGCGGGAGCGTTCTTTCCCGACCTGCACAGGGCCAGGGCCTCTGCCAGGAGACGCCTGCCATCCTTTGATACCAGGCCGGATATGGTCTCTGAGGCCTTCGCCAGGACGGCCTCCTCCAGGCGTGCGGGACGCAGGCCTGTAAGCCGCCCCAGCTCCTGGGAGAACACCCCCCCTGCGAAAAGTTTCGAGAGCAGCGCGCGAAGTCCTGTTTTCCCCAGCCGGTCCTCGAGCCAGAGAACCGCGAGGTATCCTTCCGCCGGGGATGGCCTGCAGACGGCCTCCGGCGAAGCGGGCCTCCCACAGTAAATCCCGGTAAGAAAACTATCGGGGCGGCTGCCGGCAAGAATTGTAGCGGCAATTCGCCCACGCACCCTGGCATCCCCCTCACCGGCAGCCAGCAGGGCCACACCCTCCCTGAACCAGGAGGGGATGGCCCGGTAGGCTTCACCCGAGCCGAGTCGGGAGGCCATCAGGGCATGAACTGTCTCGTGAACCACCACCCGCCCTGCCTTGGAGGGATACTCGAGATATCTCCAGGCCGGGATCGAAACAACAACCTCCCCGGCGCCCACCTCTGTCCAGCCCGCCTCCGCTTCAGCCGGGGTGGCAGAAGGTGAAGAGCTCGCCAGCCGGAGTACCCAGCGGACCGGCAGCTTGCCGGGCCCCAGGCCAAGGCGTTCCCCGGCCACTCCGAACGCGCCTAGCCGCTGCTCCCGGAGCCGGCTGAGAAGAGCCCCGACCCTCGGGTCTTTTCCCTTGTCCTTTGCGCTGAGCTGCCAGCCGGAGTCCGCCCGGAGACTGAGACTCCACAAAAGAAGAATCGCAAGCAGCCCCAGGCAGCTGAAATTTTTTCCTGCCGGCAGCCCGGACATCGGCCCTTCCTCACTCTATGAGTTCAAAGGAGATCTGGCGGGAGGCGGAATTGAGGTCGGTCAGCTTGACCCGGACCCGCTGGCCCGGCCGGAAAGACGGGGCAGAGGAGCGCTTGCGCTTCTCCCGGCGCCCGCGGTGGCGGCCTCCGCCGCGGCCCCTGCTTTTTCCCGCAGGCTCGAGCGTCTGGGTGGCGGGATCGAATTCGTAGTAGGCGCCGAGCGTCGCCACCGGCACCAGCCCCTCGATGGGCAGCTCATCCAGGCGCACGAAAAACCCGAAGGAATAGAGCGAGATAATACTGCCGCTCATCTCATCTCCCAGCCGCGGCGACAGGAAGCGGATCAGCGCGGCCTGCTGCATGGCCCTCTCAGCATCTTCGGCCCGACGTTCGGTCCGGCAGGCATGAGGAGCCACCGCCTCCACCTTCTGGGCCCAGTGGACCCGGCGTTTGGCGCTCATGCCGCTGCCGCCGGAGAGCTTCTTGAGATGCTCTTCGAGGATCTGGTGAACCACCAGGTCGGGATAGCGCCGTATGGGAGAGGTGAAATGGCAATAGTCGGTGGTCGAGAGGGCAAAATGGAGATCCGGCTGGGCGGTATATTCCGCATGCCCCATGGTTCGAAGGAGCCCCACCTGGACGGTAACCGCCAGGGGGCCGCCGGCCACCTTGTCGACCAGCCTCTGCAGGTCACCGACCTCAGGCCGGGGACGCAGATCGAGGCCGAGGGCCTGCAGCATCTCCCTGAAATCGGCCAGCTTCTCTTCGCTGGGCTCCGGATGGACCCGGGCCAGGGTCGAGAGGCCCTGCTCCTGCAGGTAGCGGGCCACGGCCTCGTTAGCCGCCAGCATGAACTCCTCGATGAGGGAATGAGCCGGGTCGCCCTGCTCCCGGTCAACACTGTCAATCTGTCCATTCTCCCCGACCCGTATCTTGAGCTGGGGCAGGTCAAGAAAGAGGGCACCGCGCCTTGTGCGCGCATCATTGAGGCAGTCGCGCAGGAAGGCCATGCGTTCGAGGATGGGCTCGTACTCCTCCCTGTCCGGGGGCAGGTCCGCGGCAGGAACATCCCTGCCTTCGAGCGAATCAAGAATGGCGAGAGCTTCGCCGTAGGTAAATCTCCGCTTGCTGCGGATCACGCTGCGGCAGATCTCGGTCTCGAGGGGTTTGCCTTCTGCAGAAAAGACCATGAAGACCGACTTGGCCAGGCGGTCCTCCTCCGGCCTCAGGCTGCAGAGGTCGTTGGCCAGGCGCTCGGGCAGCATCGGGATCACACGGCCGGGAAGATAGACCGAGGTGCCCCGGAACTCTGCACTCTGGTCAATCAGGGAGCCGGGCTGAACATAGGCTGAGACATCGGCGATATGCACGCCCAGCCGCAGCTTGCCCCCATCGAGCATCTCGAGTGAGACCGCATCGTCGAAATCCCTAGCATCTCTCGGGTCGATGGTGATGGTGAGCAGGTCACGCAGGTCGGTGCGGTCCGGCCAGGCGGCCCCATCCTCCACCGCCGGCAAGGCTGCCGCCTCATCGACGACCCCATCGGGATGCTCAATCGGCAGGTCAAACTCCGCCTGCACCACCGCGAAGTCAGCCTCGAGGCTGTCTTCATTGGTCAGGATGAGAATGATCTCGCCATGGGGAAACCTGCCGCGGGAGCCTCTCGACAGCCGCACCAGGACCCTCTGCCCATCCTTGATCTTCTCTTTGCCGTCTTTCGGAATAAAAACATCAGAGGGCATGCGGGGGTCGTCGCAGGCCACCAGCCCGCCATCCTTGCCCTGCCAGTAGGTGCCGCGAATCGGCTTTTTGCCGCGCTCGATGACCTCGATCACACGGCCCTCTCCGAGGCGGTCTCCCCGTGCACGCGAGGTCCTCCGCACCAGCACCAGGTCACCGGGAAAAGCATCGGCAATCTTGGAGGAATGAACAAAGAGCTCCTCGTCCTGCCTGTCTGCCGGCCGGAAAAAACCGGAACCGCGGCGGTCGAACTGGAGGCGCCCGACCCTCAGCGGCGTCCTCTCGGGAAGCTCCCACTTGCCACCGGATTCTGTCGGCACCCGGATGATGAGGCCCTCGGCCTGCAGCCGGCGCAACCCCTCGGTGAAGGCCTTGAAGTCGGACTTTGCCAACCCCAGGCGCTTGGCCAGGCTGCGCGCGGTGGCCCCACCGTCGGAGCGGATGGAATCACAGACCTTATCGTCGGCACAGACCGGTACCAGCGGCGTCTTCATGGAAGACTCCGAACGCTTCTTTGCTGATTTGCCCCTGTCTGGTTTCAACCGCTACTGGATATTCTTGATGATCGAGACCAGGGGCAGGAAGAGCGAGACGACGATGAAACCGACAACCAGGCCCATTCCCACGATCAGGACGGGCTCCAGCAGGCTCGACATACCCTCAACGGCGACGTCGACATCGGCTTCGTAGTTGTCAGCGATTTTCATGAGCATCTTGTCGAGCTCACCGGTTTCTTCCCCTACATCGATCATGTTAACGAGGAGCTCATCGAAGATCCCCGAGGCCCTCAGCGGGTCGGCGATCGTGTCACCCTCACGGATGCTTCCGTGAACATCCTCGAAAGCATTGGAGATAATGATATTGCCTACCGCGTCCCTGACGATCCGCAGTGCCTCCAGGATAGGTACACCTGAGGCAATCAAAGTACCGAGGGTGCGGCAGAACCTGGCTACAGAAGATTTTTTAATAATATTGCCGAAGACCGGCATCTTGAGCTTGAAGGCATCGAGCGCCTTCCCTCCCCTCTCGGTCCGGGCAATCATCTTCATACTGAACATAAGCACAATAGGTATTCCCGGCAGCAGGAACCAGTATTTCTGGATCGCCTGGCTGGTGCTGAGAAGCAGCTGCGTAGGCGCCGGCAGTGACTGGCCGATGTCCGCGAACATCTTCTCAAATGCAGGTACGACGAAGAGCATGATCACCACCAGGATGGCTGCGGCAACAGTAACAACCGCGGCCGGGTAGATCAGGGCTCCCTTGACCTTTTTACGCAGCTTCTGTGATTTTTCCATGAAGCCCGCAAGGCGCCTGAGAATGACATCGAGTACACCACCGGCTTCGCCGGCCTTGACCATACTGATGTAGAGCTTGTTGAAGCTCTTAGGATACTTGGAGAGCGCCTCAGAGAACGTGCTTCCCTGCTCGACCTCCTCAGAGATCGCCTCCAGCTCGTCCTTCAATCTGCCCGGCTTCTGCTGCTCCTCAAGAATCTTGAGACTCCTGACAATCGGCAAGCCGGCATCCTGCAGGGTTGAGAGCTGGGTAGTGAAGGTGACGATGTCGGCGGTCTTGACTCCGCCTTTAAAGAGGGGACCCCTCTTCTTCGGAGCCGCCTGCTCAACACCGGGAATCGCCTTCTTGGCAGGCTCGTCTTTCTGCTGCACAAGTCTGGTGGGCCGCAAGCCCTTCTCCTGAATCAGCTTGAGGGCTAATTGCTTGGAGTCGGCTGTTACGTCACCTTTGACTTTCTGGGCGTCGTTATTTATCGCCTCATATGCAAAGACGGGCATTAGCTCTCCTGTTTCCCCAAGCTTCTGACTTGAGTGTTCCTGCTTGCTTATTTCTTACGGATTTCACCCCAACCGGATTCCCAACACCAGGGGAGCGACCGAAAAGCATGTACTTAAATGGCCTGTATAGCTTCACGAGTGGTCAATGATAACCAAAAAACCTGAAAACACCAAAAGTAAGCCGCCTCTCCACCGGGACATTCTCTGCCCGGTTGAGGAACCAAACGAAACCCTGACAATCCGTACAAGACCTCAAACCGTTGAAATGGTCTCTTTGACGACCTCTTCGATGGTGGAGATACCATCGTAGATCTGCAGTAACCCGCTGTCGCGGAGTGTACGCATGCCGTCTTCCCGGGCTGCTGAACGCAGCTCGGCTGTTGAGCCCGCATTCATGATCATGTCCCTGAGGCGGTCGTTGACCAGCATCATCTCAAAGAGAGCAACACGGCCTTTGTAGCCGGTTCCATTGCAGGATTTGCAGCCCTTGCCAAAGTAGAACTCACGTCCCTGGGTCTCACTGGCGGTAAGCTCCAGCTCGTAGAGCTCCTGCTCGGTGGGATCATAGGGCGTCTTGCATTGCAGGCAGATCCGCCTTGCCAGGCGCTGGGCAATAACACCCTCGAGGGTTGCAGAGATCAGGAAGGGCTCCAGGCCCAGGTCCAGGATTCTTGTCACCGAAGATGGTGCATCGTTTGTATGCAGAGTGCTGTAGACAATATGACCCGTCAGGGATGACTCAACCGCGATCTGGGCCGTCTCGAGATCTCGAACCTCACCAACAAGGATCTTGTCGGGGTCCTGGCGCAGAATACTTCGCAGGCAGTCCGCGAAGGTAAGGCCAATCTCTTCATTGACCTGCACCTGGACGATCCCCTCGAGATCATATTCTACCGGGTCCTCCGTGGTGATGATCTTGGTATCGACCGTGTTGGCCTCCATGAGGACCGAATAGAGAGTCGTCGTTTTTCCTGATCCCGTCGGGCCGGTTACGAGAATAATTCCATTGGGCTTCGCCACCAGGTTCCTGAACTCGTCAAGCTCGTCGGGGCGGAAGCCCAGCTTTTCGAGATCAAGGGCCAGGTTGGTCCGGTCAAGAATACGCATCACGACGCTCTCTCCGAACATCGTCGGCAGGGTCGAGACGCGCAGGTCGATCGGGTTGCCGCCGACATTGAGCTCGATACGCCCATCCTGGGGCAAGCGGGTCTCGGCAATGTCCAGGTTGGCCATGACCTTCACACGGGAGATCACCGAATGCGCCAGGTGCAGCGGTGGAGGCATCATCTCATAGAGAACACCGTCTACCCTGTAGCGCACCTTGAACTCGTGCTCAAAGGGTTCGAGGTGGATATCTGCAGCGCGGTCACGAATAGCCTGCAGCAGGATCATGTTGAGCAACTTGACCACCGGACCGGCGTTGGCGTCGGCCTCCAGCTGGGCAAGGTCTGCTGACTCCCCGGCTTCCAGCGTGGCGGTGCCGATCCCGGCCAGGAGCTCGTCCATTTTCCCCTGGTTGCCCTCGTAGTAGTTTTCAATCGCCTTCCTGACCTGCTCCTCGCTGGCCAGCTTGGCCTTGAAGTTGGCGACATCGGGAAGGCTGAAGCGGAGATCATCCAGCACGCTGAGATTGTCAGGCCTGCTGACGGCCACGACCAGGGTGCTGCCATCGAACTCAAGCGGCATGACCTGGAAGGTCTCGACCGTGGAGTGATCGACCAGGTCAATGACCTCCGGGGGGATCTCGATCTTTTCAAGATCGACGAACTCCATGCCCTTCTGCTCTGCGAGGGCACGACTGAGGTCGACCTCGGTAACCAGTCCGTTACCCACCAGGATCTGCCCGATCGCTTCGCCCGTTTCTTTCTGCTTGGCGAGGGCCTGCTGGATATCGTACTCGGTCACCAAGCCCATCTGCTTGAAGTACTGTCCGAGTGGTTGTCCGCTCAATTTCTTTCTCCGGTTCTTTCGTTGTAACCCGGCCTCGAGGGCCGTGTCTAGCTTTCGCGGTGGGTGATCCTCAGGATCTCAGATATGGTGGTGACCCCTGAAAGGACCTTCCTGACCCCATCTTCCTGAAGAGTGACCATCCCCTCGCTCCGGGCCTTCGCCCGCAGCTCAAGGGTCGGCTTGCACTGGAATGCCATCTCCCTGATGTCATTCGAGAGCTCCATCAGCTCGTAAACTCCCTGGCGCCCCTTGTAGCCGGAATTGCTGCAGGCGGGGCAACCGACCGCATCGTAAATCGTCGCATCGGCCACCCTCTGCTGGGTGAGGCCTACCGCTCGCAGATCGGTTTCGGAAACCTCAGCCTCCTGGCGGCACTCCAGGCAGATCCTCCGAATAAGACGCTGAGCCATGATCGCCATGACAGCCGAGGCCACCAGGAATGGCTTCACTCCCATATCGATCAGGCGAGTCAGGGCCGAGGGGGCATCATTGGTGTGCAGGGTGCTGAAAACAAGGTGACCTGTCAGGGCCGCCTGGATGGCGATATCAGCCGTCTCCTGGTCACGAATCTCACCCACGAGAATGATATTCGGGGCCTGTCGCATCATAGCCCTGAGAATACGCTGGAAGCCCAGGCCGATCTCATGGCGAACCTCTGACTGGTTGATGCCCGTCAGGTTGTACTCAATCGGGTTCTCAGCCGTGATGATTTTTACATCCGGCTGGTTGAGATTCTTCAAGGCCGCATAGAGCGTTGTCGTCTTTCCTGATCCCGTCGGGCCTGTCACCAGGAAGATTCCATTAGGCCGCTTGATGATCTTATTGAACCGTTCATATTCCGTTTCGTGGAAGCCGAGCTCTTCGAGGTCAACGAGGCCCTTCTCCTTATCGAGAATACGCATGACGATACTCTCGCCGTGACGGGCAGGCAGGGCACTCACACGAAGGTCAATATCCCTGCCGTGCAGCTTGATCTTGATACGGCCGTCCTGCGTCCTTCGCTTCTCCGCCATGTCCATCCGCGACATGATCTTGATACGGGAAAGAATCGGCCCCTGGAGGCGCTTGGGCGGGTTTTCCTTCTCAATACAAACCCCATCGATCCGGTAGCGAATCCTGACGCGCTTTTCAAAGGGCTCGATATGGATATCACTGGCACGCTCCTTCAGAGCGTTGGAGATGAGCTGGGTAACGTACTTGATGACCGGTGCGTCATCTGCCTCGCCATCTTCCCCGGCATATTCGCCTCGGCCAACCTGGACTCCATCCTCACCCTCGCCGATGACATCACCGAGATCCCCGGTGAGGCGGTAGTAGTGATCGAGGGATTCCTGAATATCCTTGGGGGTCGAGATCGCTGCCTCAACCTGCTGGTTGAGCAGGAAGCGCAGGTTGTCGAGGACCATCAGGTCCATGGACTCCATCGCAACAATCAGGGTGCCGTTTTTTCGCGTAACCGGGACGATATTGTTCTCGACCGCAACCTCTTTGGGAACCAGGGCAATGATCTCTTTCTTGATCTCTGCCGTGGCGAGATTGGCGTAGGGCAGTCCCCAGTGAGTTGCAAGAGCCCTGCTGACATCTTCCTGCCCACAAGCCTCTGTCTTCACGAGTGCCTCGCCAAGCCTGCAGCTCTCATTCTTGGCGTACTCGAGCGCTTTTTCTATCTGAGCGTCGTTGACGACCCCTTTTTTCTTAAGGATCTGGCCGATGGCCTTCTTATTCACGACTGACTCCTGACTTTCATTCTATTCTGAAAACCACCGACAGACCCGGCACTCGAATCCTGGCGGATTTCACTACTAACTGTTTTATCCGTTTCAGACCTGCAAAGAGACCCGGGCCGCCCCCGCCGGCCCCGAAGACCGCCGACAGCATGCAGGTGAATCAGATTATCCTCGTTTTTCAGACAGACCCGCTATTGAAGCCCTCAGCGGGACTCTCTCAAAGTAATTTAAAAAGTTTTTACCTCATGAAACGGCCACCACCGAACGACGACTTTACCTTTCAGGGTCTCCGCAGATACACTGCCGAATCGCCTTGAATCGTGGCTGTCATCACGGTTGTCACCGAGAACATAGATCTGGCCCTCCGGCACGTACTCATCAATCTGTGTATCGTAGAGGCCGAAATCCCGGTCCTTGATATAGCTCTCTCCCAGGGCCTCTCCGTTGATCCTGACCATTCCTTTATTGATCTGGATTCGCTCGCCGGGCAAGGCGACGACTCTTTTAATGAGATCCTTGCCGGGCTCATCGCTCGTCGAAAAAATAACGATATCGCCACGCTGGACCTCGCTGAACAACTTCAGAACAACAACACGCTGACCATCCTCGAAGGTCGGCACCATGCTGCGCCCCTTGATCTCATAGGCCTCAACAACATAGGTCTTGGTTGTCATGGCCAGGGCAAACGCCAATACGACGAGAACCACAACCTCTACAACCGCACTTTTTAACAGCCCCTTTAATTTTCGCCTCTTTTTCACAGGGGCGGAAAAATCCTCAGCCTGCTGCCCTTCGCTGGCGCCGGGAGCGGCGAGCTCTGTATTTCCGACCTCTGCCTGCTCTATATATCGGGCTTCTGCCTGCTCACCTTCAACAGAAGGTTCCGGTTTATCGGAGGGAAATGGATTACCGGGATTTTCTTTGCCTTGGATCATGCCAGGCGCTGCTCACTGAATGCTTCATTTCAGCCTGGAAATGGCTTCCAGGCGGTTAGCGGAGATTTCCGTGTTTCGCTGCTCCGGACATGCTTTCGGGATTGAATCGTCCGGGATTGAATTGCCGATCTCCGAAAAGTCCATTTTACCAGATGGGCTTGCCAGACCTGCAAAGTATTTACGCTCGCTTCCGGGACAGGGCAAAACCTGCCTGCTAACGGGGATTTCTACCACCCCCGAAGCCGGTTTTCAAAAAGCTGTATAAGATCTGGACACCCTTCAGCTTTCATCCGGGGGGTTCTTGTCTGTATTGACCCGCAAATCAAGCAGCAGCCGCACAACGTCATTCTGCTGGTCCCCGAGGCTGGCAAGCAATAAGGCCAGCTCCGCGAGGTATTTCAACACCAGGAAAAGAACACCCCCCACCAGCACCCAGCCGATCAGGATGATACTGAGAATGACAATGGAGCTGATCTCGCCGCTTACCTGGAGGTAGACCGTCAGGCCGATGCCCGTCAAGGAGAGCAGGAGGGCCGCGTAGGCCCCGATCAGTAAGAGGTCAGCAAGGTACCTCAGGCTCAGGAATCCCGGCCCGGAGCGGGGATCGTAGTTGCGCACCGGCTGGGTTCCGGTCTGGAACCTCTCGTAATACGGCATCGACGCCTGGCGGTCGAGGTTCTTCTTTTCCTGGCGTTCAATCAATTCGATACGCCGGCGGTCCTCCAGCTGCTGGAGCTTCTTCGCCTCGAGTTCAGCCGCCTCCTGCAGGGTCTGCTCCTCGGTCTTCAGCACAAAGCGATGATCGCACTTCGGGCAATTGGTCTTTTTGCCCGCGTACTCCTCGGGAGCCGAAAACAGCTTTCCGCAACAGGGACAGGAAGTTTTAAGAGCCAAGATTCAATTAGAAGTTATCGTCTAAATCGAGATCGTCACTGGCTGGCTCTTCGGCCGGATCAGCTTCAGGCGGATCCAGGTCCTCAGCCGGCTCCTCTGCCGGGGCTTCTTCTGCGGCAGCAGCGTCGGAGGCCTTGCTCTGAATCAGGGCAAGGTGGTCTTCCGCACTCGCTCCGGACCGCCCGAAAGCAATCCAGGCCGCCTGGCGAATACCCAGGTCGCTCTCAATGCAACCCTTCTTGATGATCAGGAGAACATCGTCAGGGGCTTTATCAGTAGCGGACAGAGCCTTGCCGACAGCAGCCATTGCAGCCTTTCGAACCGCGGGTGAATTGTCCAGGTTGGCAAAGACCTGGGCAACCTGGGCGAGAAGGCCCGTAGCCCTCAGATGGCCCAGCGCCTCGAGACAGGGGATCCTGACAGTGTCAGGCCTGTTGGTGAGAACCTGGCCGAGCGAGCCCACCGCCTGGGAAACAGGCATGTCGGTACGCACCGAGGAGAGATAGGAAATCGCCTGGGCGGCCTCGGAAGCCAGCCGGGTTGCGAGGGTCTTGGAATCATCTTTACCCTCGAAGATGGGTTCGACTACAGCTTTCTGAAGTGCTACGGCGCCGATGTTGGCGGCAACAACCCAGACATTCCTCTCGTCGCTCTGGTAGGCCTCCTTGGCCTTGTCCTCGCGACTGGGCTCAACAATAACGACCACTGGAACATCCACTGTCCTGTAGTCTTTCCTGAGCTCATTAACAATCGTGTTGATCGGGGAGGTGGCTCTTTCTACCGTGGCATAACCGATCTCTTCATCCACCATGACCATGTCAGGGGGAGATTTCCTGAGCGTGTGAAGCAACTCTTCGACATTCGTCTCATGGAGATAGCTCTCCATGTTGAGCTGGCTGCGAAGAAGTGCATCGAAGCGGTTGGCCAGGGGCTTGTTACCCATGCCCTTGACCACGGTCCGGATACCACTCTGGACAACCGAGTTGGCAAGAATGGAAATCACCTGCTCACCGGCATCGAAGCCGGACTCAGGATTCCAGTAGGCCAGCGTAATCGCAGCGGCGACACGCACCAGGCGGGAATTCTCATCCTCAAGGGCCTCTACCAGGGTGGCGGGAACTTCACCACGCAGGCCGATGGTGTGAGCAGCACGAATCAGGGTGCGAGCCACCTCACCACGACCATCAAGGGCAGCCTGGCCGATCGCGGCATAAAGCACCGGCGCCGGAGCCGAAAGCTGGCGATTCCTCAAGACCAGGTTGGTGTAAGCCTTCTGGCCGGAGAGTACAGCCTTCACATCTTCGAACTCATCCTGCTGTGAATACCAGGTTTCATTCTCATCGTATTCCACCAGCCGGGCAGCATCGTTACAGAGCGTATAAACCCGTGCGGCGGTGAAGGAGGGATCCAGGCGAAGGGCCTCCAGCAGGCACTGGGAAGCCATCATTTCGCTGACCTGGAAGGAAGCCACCTTGGTGCCTACGACCTGCCCATTCTGGAGCTCGTAGACCATCGGCGAATATTTCCTGTTTTCGAAAGGATTGCGGTAGGGCTTGAGATAGAACTCGCGAGCCTGGTCCAGGAAGTAGGCCTTGGCGGCATCTACTGTACCGGAGCCGTCAAGATCAGCGAGGATGGCGCTCATGGAGTTGGCGGCTTCGTCCCGCACCTCCTTGAGCTCATCGGTCTCAACCATGGCCTTGAGATAACCCAGGGAATAGGCATGTCTGAGCGACCGTGCCCCCAGCAGGGCAGCAATGTTGGTACGGATACGGCCATCGGAATGCTTCGTGGCAGCCACCAGCGGAGGCAGGGCATCGATTCCGATACGGGTAATCCAGTTCATCACCAGGGCCCGTACGGCAATCTCCCCATCTCCAAGATAGGGAATCAACAGCGGCACAAGGTTGCGGCCGAGCTGATAGGCATACTGAATCTTGTACCTCAGCTGCTGCTCGTTCTCGCTCTGAAGAACGGTATCAACCGCGGCCTTCAGAACCTCGCTGTCCTCACCGCGCTGAGAAATGACCAGGGTGGAAATTCTCAGGAGCTCAACGCCGATACCGGACACCCTCGGGTTCTTGCTGCGAACCATGCGGTAGATCTTGGCAACCGTTGCCCTCTCGACAAAATCGGTGACCTCGTCATTGGAAGGATTCTCGGCAAAGGCCTTCTCAAATCCGGCGATGGCGGCATCAAGGTCGCCTTCCTCGAACTTGGAGAAACCCTCCTTGAGGAAACCCCCATCTTCTTCATCCTGGGCTTTGACACCAGAAAAGGGGATGGCCAGCAGGCCGATGATTAAGAGGCTTTTGAGAGCCAACAGGAACTTAGGGTCGCAAGAGTTCAGTTTCTTACACGACATAGCCGTGAAAACCTTTCTTCATTCTGCCAACGAGATACGGGGACTTTTTCAAAGACCTGTACAAAGGCCCTCAAATCAAGACCCTCAAATCTCGATTATCGACAAACCAATTTCAATTAAGGATTATGACCCAGCGCCAAACCAGTAAGTAATGAAGCACTTGTCATTACCAATCATACGATGATTGATATACCAACACCTGGATCAGACATTATCGACTTCGAGGTCCCACTGGGTTTTCCCCGAAATCTTTCCGGCGAGGTCGCTTGGATCAAGTAAGCAGGGTAAAGAATCCTGTTATTACCGGAATCTCAACCTAAAGATTATAGACATGCCACTTTAACCCTGTCAAGGCTGCACAGACCAGGCCGGCAGACATAACACTACCTCTAACAAAAACTTAATAAAACCGTCACGAACCGCTCACACGGGCAGTAAAGCACTCCTGTGCTGCCCGCGAGAATCTGGTCTCTAACCCCCAAAAACCCCGTCTACAACAGTATACTTCAGCTTGAGAAAGTACGCCAAGCAGATACATTCATAGCTGGCGGTGGAGGGTCTGAACCACCTGCCAGGGGAACATAATGACCAGAATCGCTTATTTCCAACCTTTCAACGGCTGCAGTGGGGACATGACCCTGGGATCCCTCGTCGATGCAGGACTCTGCCTGGATGAGCTCCGCAAAGGCCTGCTCGGTCTCGATCTGGACGGGTATTCCATCGAAGAGGAGAAAGTACTCAGGGGCGCCTTTCAGTGTACGAGAATTCGAATCGTGGTCGATGGTGACGAACAGCTTGATCAAAAAGCCCAGAACCACCAGCATTCCCATCAACACAGCCATGAGCACTCTCACTCGCATTCACACTCACATGCCGACAACACCGCCGGGTCTGCAGACTCCGCCCACCGCTCCCTTTCCACCATCACCAGCCTGATCGAGGCCAGCCAGCTTCCCGGGCCCGTGGTAAAAAACGCAAAAGCGGTTTTTGCCCGCCTGGGTGAAGTCGAAGCCGCAGTTCACGGTGTTGATATTGAAGATGTCCATTTTCACGAAGTCGGAGCCGTGGATTCGATCGTCGACATTGTCGGGAGCTGCCTGGCCCTGGAGCTGCTTGGAATTGAAGAGGTCTACTGCGCGCCTGTAACCGTAGGAACCGGGTTCGTAAAGGGAGCCCATGGCCGCATGCCCCTTCCTGCCCCGGCGACTGCGAACCTGCTCAGGGGATTCCCCATCCGGCAGGTTGATAGTGGAGCTGAGCTCACGACCCCCACCGGGGCCGCCTTGATGACCACCCTGGCGAAGGACTTCGGTACCATGCCACCACTGCGGGTCACCGCCACCGGATTCGGCGCCGGCGATGACAGACAGGGAAGCACGCCCAACGCCCTGAGAGTTTTTCTTGGCGAGCTGGAAGAGACCCCGGCCGGCAGAGACCGCGTCCTCCTGCTGGAGACCAACATCGATGACATGAGCCCGGAGTGGATCGGACACCTGGTCGACCGCCTGCTTGAAGAAGGCGCCCTCGATGTCAGCGTAAGCCCGATCCTCATGAAAAAAAACCGGCCGGCCCACAAGATCACCATCATGGCGCCCCTCTTGCGAGAGCAAGAGATCACCCACACGCTCTTTTGCGAGAGCACGACGATCGGGGTCAGAAGAACCGAGACCGAGAGAGTCGTCCTGGAAAGAGAAACCGAGGAGATCGGGACTCCCTGGGGAAAAATCCGCATCAAGATCGCCCGGCACGGGGGAGAACAGGTCGGCGCCTCGCCGGAGTTTGAAGACCTGAAGCGCGCCGCGGCCAGCTCAGGGCTGCCGCTCAAGGAGCTCCACCGCCAGGCACTGGAGATCTTTCACCAGGGCAACGGCAGCTGAACCTGAAGCTGGTACCGGGAAAGCGGAGCTGAGACCTGCAGGCCGCCCGGCCTAGGACAAGAGCTCTGTCTGGACATTCTGCAGCTGGCTCTTGAGGCGGATAATGATCCGCGAGTGGAGCTGGCAGACCCTCGACTCCGAGAGGCTCAAGGTCTCGCCGATCTCACGCATGGTCAGCTCTTCATAGTAGTAGAGGATTATGATCAGCCGCTCTTTGCGGTTGAGCCCGCGCGTGATGAACTCGGTAACTTCCTTCTTTTTGAACTCGACCTCGGGGTTCACCCCCTTCTTGTCCTCGAGGAGATCAAGCTTGCGCATCGATTTGGACCCATCGTCGTCCCGGGTATCGGTCGTCAGGCTGGTCATCGTTGTCGCGGTAGCTTCCCGGGCCATCTCCTGGTATTCCGGCAGCTCCATCTCCAGCTCGCCAGCCATCTCGATATCAGATGGATTGCGCCCGAGCTGAACCTCAAGGGATTTGAAGGTCTTGTCGATCTTGTTGGCCTTGCTGCGGACGATTCTCGGAACCCAGTCAAGAGAACGGAGCTCATCGAGAATGGCCCCCCGGATCCTGGTCGTGCAGTAGGTCTCGAACTTGACGCCCCTTTCAGGGTCGTATCCCCGCACTGCATCCATGAGCCCGAGGACCCCGGCGCTCTCGAGGTCATCCACCTGGATACTCTGGGGCAACTTCGAAAGCACTCTCTCTGCAATGTACCTTACCAGTGGGAGGTACTTCTCGATCAGGGTATTGCGGAGGCCCAGGTCGTTCGTTCGTTTGAACTCCCTCCACATCGCAATATCCGCCGGATCTACCTTCTTGCGCATCTGCATCAACCTTCTTCTTGCGTGCATCCTTCACGCACAGAATCTAATTTGGCGGGGCTTATCCACCATCGAACTTTTATCGGTATTTCTCGCCCGGAACTTTAGACCGGCGAGCCCTAATATTCTCTCTGCGAGCCAGGCCCTGCGTTTTCACCGGCGGCTTCTCCAGGAAACTTTCACCGAAAAAACGGCCTCTCAAGGCAACTCTGGCCGCAACACGAGACTCCTTCTACATCTCCTACTCCCTCTCTGTAATCGCGGTAATTTTATCTACGAATTTCGATTCCTCATCTTTACCGGACCCTTGCAGTATGCCCCTGGCAAGCTTCCTGATTGCTACGCTGGCGGAACACTCCGGATATTCCAGGACAAAGGGCTTTCTCTTTCGAACAGCACGCTTCACTTTTTCATCCCAGGGTATACACCCAAGCTCTCCAATCCCCAGGTCGAGGAACCTCAGGCATACATCCTTAACCCGCTTGCCAACCTCCTGTCCCTCGGCCAGTGAGGCCGCCTTGTTGCAGACAAGGTTGATCTGTCCATGGCCCTTCTCCCTGGAGACAGCCTTGATGAGCGCGTAGCCATCGGTGATGGAGGCCGGCTCCGGGGCGGTTACAACCAGGAGCTCATCGGCGGCCACCGCAAAGCTGATCACGTTGCCGGTGATCCCTGCTCCCGTATCGATGATGAGGAAGTCCGCCAGGGAGGTCAGCTTCCTGAAGCACTGGATAAGAAATTTTTTCTGGCTCGCATCGAGATCTGACACCGTATTAACACCCATGGACCCGGCCAGCAATTCGATCCCCCCGGGCACAGGAGTCAGCGCATCCTCTACCTCGCAGTCTCCCACGAGGACGTCGAGCAGGGTTGCCGCGGGCTTGACCCCAAGCACCACATCTGCATTGGCAAGGCCGATGTCGACATCGACCAGAATCACCTTCGACCCGAGGGCGCTGAGCGCCAGGGCAAGGTTGACACTGAGGTTTGTCTTGCCGACCCCGCCCTTGCCGCTGGAGACAGCGACAACCCGGGCCCGGTCCTGCGACTGCTGGACCATCTCCCTCAATTCACGTGCCTGGTCTTCGGGATATTTTGCGTTCATGCCTTCTGCCTGTTCATCACGAAGTCGACCAGCCTCTCCGGATCCGCCGGGAAGATGTCCTTGGGTACATTCTGGCCGTCCGTTACATAAGAAACCGGCTTGCCGACATCCAGCAGGCTTCCCACCAGCGGCCCCAGTGCAACACTCTCATCCAGCTTGGTCAGGATCACCCGGTCAAAACCCATCGGAGTGAAACGCTCGGCGATACTGCTGAGGGTCTTCGGGTGGGTGGTGGTGCTGAGAACAAGGTGGACCTCGGCCTGGGGAAGGGCGTCGATGAATTGCTTCAGCTCCGACATCTTCAGCTCGTCCTGCGGACTCCGGCCGGCGGAATCAACAAAGATGAGCTCATCGCCTTCCTGGGCGCATTTCTCCACCTCCTTGCTGAGCTCTTCAGGCGCCTGGACTACATGTACAGGAACCTTGAAGATGTCAGCGTACTGCGTCAGCTGGTCAACCGCCCCGATCCGGTAGGTGTCGAGGGTAATCAGGCCCACCTTCCTGCGCTGGTTGATCTTGGCCCGCGAGGCCAGCTTGGCAATCGTCGTTGTCTTGCCAACCCCTGTCGGGCCGATCAGGAAAATAATCCTGGGGCCATCCCCTGAGGCCATTGGCAGGTTTGGCTCAAAAAATCTCGCCAGGTAATCACGCACGATGAGATCAACACTGCTCTTGGCTGGAAAACCGCCCGGGAGCTTCTGCTCTTCAATCTGCGCCACGATCGCGTCGGCTATCCTGGGCTCCACCTCGCTACTCAAGAGCAGGTCATAACACTCCCGCAAGAAAGGATGGGAGAAGGAGCCCTTCTCACCCGGCCGGTTCAGCAGCTCACTGAGATTGTTTTCTATCCTGCCGAGATCGGCCTGCAGTTTGTGTAATTCACCGCCCTCGCGGATCGGAGGACGCAGCACGGGAGCCGCATCAGCCTCCTGCGCAGCAGGAGCCCTGGCAGCCACTGAAGGACTGGCAGGGCTTCGGCCTCCGGCCTTCAGGCCCTGGACCCCGAGCCTGGTATCGGCAGCATAAACCTCCACCATCTCCCTGGCGCCAAAGCCCAGGAATCCGCCGGTGCGAAACTTCCTGGAGCCCATGATCATGGCCTCGTGGCCAAACTTCGCTCGGACCTTCTCCAGCGCATCGCCCATCGTCCGGGCAGAAAAGCGCTCGAATTTTTCATTCATTCGACTCACTCCTGAAGAGCTTCAGAGTTCAAGGGGACCATTTCCTTGTCCACGGTCCCATGCAACTCGACCTTGATGTCTTCACCAACTTCTTCATATGCGAGCACCGACAATCCCGGCACACGCGTCCCAAGCAGTTTCCATAAATGCCTTCTGATTCCCGAGCGGCAGAGCACGACGGACTTGTGGCCTGCAGCCCTCAGCTCCGTCAGCTTCTCGCTGGTATGCGCACGAATCTGTTCGCGCTCCATGGCCTCCAGGCTCAGCATCTCCCCATCGACTGTTTCGATGATCCGGCTCTCCACCAGGTTCTCGAGTTCCGGGTCGAGGATGATGGCATGCAGCTGCCCATCCGTTTCCAGCCTCGCTGAGGATAAGGCTCTCGACAGGCTCCTGCGAACCTCTGCAAGTACCTTTTCGTACTTGAGGTTTTCTGAAAAGCTGCTGCCGGTGCTTTCAAGAATCGTCTCTGTATCACGAATGGAGACTCCCTCCAGCAGAAGATCCTGCAGCACCTTCTGCAGCTGCCTTGGCTTCACCAGGTCGGGAACAAACTCTTCGACCAGGGAGGGAGACTTTTCCTTCAGGTCATCCAGTATTCTCGAGACACACTCATGGGTCAGCAATTCAGGCGCATGCCCACGGATCGAATTCTCCAGGTGCAGCGCTATTGCCGATGAGGGACTCAGCAGCTGGCAGCCGGCCTCGTGGGCTTTCTCTGCCATTGCATCGGAGATCCAGAAACCGGAGCTGCCTACAAGGTTGATCGAAGACTTGAATTCAAAGGGGAGATTCCCCGGGGCCGCAAGACGCTCCTCATCCTTCTGCAGGGCAAGGCTGCCACCTGGAACGATCTCCCAGGTACCCAGCTGGCTGCCCCGGAGCTTGAAGCAGTACTCGCGGGAACCGATCTCGTTGGAATCTGAGACCTTCACAGAGGGAACGGGCAGGCCGAGATCAACGGCAAGCCTCTGGCGCATCTTCGCGAGACGCTCCAGCAGGTCGCCGCCACGATCCCGGTCCTGCAGCGCCACCAGCCGGTAGCCGATCTGCAGCTCGAGGGTCTCGACCTTCATCAGTGTTTTCACATCAACAACCGGCACCCTGGCCTGGCTTGATTCTTCGCTCTGGCGGGCAAAGCGCTCCTGGTTCTCCTTTTCCAGCCGTTCGCGCCTGAGAACAAAACCGCAAAAGACACAGGCTGCCGAGGTGACCAGCAACATCGGGACGGGAAGGCCGGTCGGCAGCAGCAACCAGAGAAAGAAACCTGCGATAAACAGGATCCAGTCGTTCGAGAAGATCTGCCGGCCGAGGTCTCTGCCAAGGTGCTCGCTGGCAACACTCCTGGTAACCAGCAGCGCCGCGGCAATTGAGACCATGAGGGCAGGAACCTGGCTTACCAGGCCATCCCCGATCGTCAGGCGGCCGAAGACCTCCAGCGCCTGGCCAAAACTCAATTCGTGGTAAAAGATTCCAATACCGATACCACCAAGGATATTGACCACCATGATGACAATTCCGGCCACGGCATCACCGCGAACAAACTTACTGGCACCATCCATCGAGCCGTAGAAATCCGCCTCTCCGGCAACCTCCTGCCGCCGCTGGCTAGCCGTCTCCTGGTCAATGAGCTTGGCGGCAAGATCCCCATCGATGCTCAGCTGCTTGCCGGGCATGGCATCGAGCTGGAAGCGGGCAGCCACCTCCGACACCCGCGTCGCCCCACGGGTGATGACAACAAACTGAACCAGCACGATGACTGTGAAGACGACGAACCCAACCACCAGGTTATCCCCTCCAACAAAGCTGCCGAAGGTCTGGACCACCTTGCCGGCCGCCTCCGGACCTTTAGCCGCGTTGCCGAGAATCAACCGGGTGGTGGCGATATTCAGGGACAGGCGGAAGAAGGTCACCACCAGGAGCAGTGAAGGAAAGACACTGAAGTCCAGGGGCCTCTTGACTGAAGAGGCCGTCATCAGGACAACCAGCGAGATCGTGATGTTGAAGATCAGGAGGGTGTCAACCAGGCCGGGCGGAAGCGGCACCAGCAGGACCAGCAGGATCGAGATCAGGATGACACCGAAGAAGAGATCAGGCTGTGCCTTGATCCGTCCCCAGAGAGAGTGGGCTCCTGAGCTTCTCAGCATCTCATGCGCGCTCATTCAACACCTCCCCCGCCGGGGGCTATGGCCCCAACCAGGCGCCTGGCAAATCCACGCCGCTTCCGGCTGATGATCTCGGGCGGCTCCTGGCGGGCAAGCTCTTCCTGGAGCTCTTCCCTGGTCATCATCAGCTCCCGCTCGAGATCCCATTTTCTGCGGCACCAGTCGAGCACTCCCAGGACGATGAGGCCGCTAATGAGAGTCAGCCCGGAGCCCAGGAGGTATTGCGACCCGGCATACAGGCCCGCGGTACCCTTGAGCTCCAGCAGCCTGCCCGGGCTGACCTCTCCCCCGGGAACAAACATGGGGGAAACTGCCCAGTAGAGCCCACCGGCAAGCCAGGCGCATTTCAACAAGGCAAAGAGGCCCGTGATGAGAGCCCTGCCGGAGAAGACCCGGGCAAACCCGGCCAGCGGCGAGAGATGCTGAATGTTCGGGGAGACCGCCGTCGGCCTGAAAACCCAGCCACTCTGCAGCAGGCTCGATACCAGGACCAGGCTGAGAACCATCAGAAGTACAGGGGCAAGAAGCCCGAGGGCATCCAGCAGCGCGCTACGCAGCAGGGGTGCCGCAGATCCTGCGCTCAGGCCGGGCTGCATAAAAGCACCCTCCAGCATCTGGCGAATACGGCCCAGGGCCTGCTCAAAGGCCGGCCCCCCGAAATGGCGAAAGGCGAAGAAAACCCAGAGCAGAGAGAAAGCCGCAACCAGGTCATGGCTCAAGGCAACCCGGCCCTGCTGGCGGGCAAGCCGACGCCTGGCCTCGGTAGGCTTTTCAGTTTTTTGATCCCAATCTGAAAACATGCTTATTTCCCGCCCTGCTGCATTCTCAAGTGCCCCAACTCGAAAGAAAGCCCTCTGCCCCTGAAACTGCAGACCTGAGCATCCCCCCTACATATCTCAACGAAACCGGCAGGGCAGCGAAGAGCACTGCCAGCCCGACCAGGAGCCTTACCGGCAAGCCGAGGGTGAAAAGTTCCGCCTGGGGCAGGGCCCTGCCGAGCGCTGCCTGTGCCATTGAAACCAGCGCCATGGCGAGCAGAAGGGGCAGGGCAAGAACCAGAGCTGCAAAGAAGAGGTCGGCGCCGATTTCCAGCGCCAGGCGCCCGAGCACCACCGGCACGGCTTCTGCCGACAGTGAACCGGGCTGAACCCAGGTAAAACTCTTCAGGACGGACCTGATCAGGCTGTGATGCAGGTTCAGCGCCAGCAGCAGGTAAACTGCCAGTCCATGGTATAAAAAGCTCACCGGCGAGCCGGCCCCGGGTGCCTGTGGATCGACAATCAGGTTCGCACTCAAGCCGGTCTGCTGGGCGATGAGATCGGCCGCTCCCTTGACGCAGGCCAGCACGAGCAGGACACTCCAGCCCAGGGCCATTCCTACCAGCAGCTCTCCGGCGATCAGGAGCCAGCCCTGCGCCGGATCGCTGAGTTTTTCGATCACTCCTGCCGGCAGGCCCGCCATGCTCTCCTGCAGCGCCGGCGAAACCACAACGCCGAGGCTCAGCACCGCCACCACGGCGACCTTCAAGCGCCAGGGCAACATCCTGCTGCGGAAGAACGGGGCTGGAATAAACAAGCCCAGCAGCCGGCAGGCGACGAGAACCATCGCCGGCGGCAGCGCTCCCGCCGATATCTGTTCCAGGGTGGACTCTTCCATTTTTCTCGGTCACTTCTTCTTCACCCGGCCTTCACCGGGACTTCCGTCTCAGGGGAAAAACCCCTTGCCCAGCTGCTCAAAAACTGTCCGCGTATAAGTCTGCATCACCTCGAGGATCCAGGGCAGCAACAGCAGCAGGACCGCCGCCCCGGCCAGGATCTTCGGAATAGAGGAGAGGGTCTGGTCATGAACCTGGGTCATCGCCTGGAATACGCTGACGATCAATCCCACCACCAGGAGCACCAGCAGCACCGGCAGGGCCAGCTCGATTGCAGTCCCCAGGGCCGCCCGCGACAGCTCGATCGCAGTATCCATCACTCAGCCCTCCATCTTGCAGTAACCCCGGGCACCTGGAACACCAGGTCCCCGGCTTTGTTCACATTCACCTGCCTGCCTGCCTGCATCCTATCCTCCCCCCTGGATTCCAGAGAGAAGCTGGCCAACCACCAGGCTCCAGCCATCCACCAGCACGAAGACAAGGATCTTCAGAGGCAGGGAGACCAGGGTCGGCGGCAGCATGATCATTCCCATAGAGACGAGCACTGCCGAGACCACCAGGTCGATCAGCAGGAAAGGCAGGAAGAGCAGGAAGCCGAGCTGAAAGGCCGTCTTCAGCTCGCTCAGAACGAAGGCCGGCAGGATGGTGAAGAAGCTGAGCTCCTCGAGCTTTTTCCCCGATGGTGCGGGTGGCCTCGTTAGCGGGGCCGTCCCTCCACCGGCCGCTGCCGGGGATGAATTCTTTTCTCCCTGCGCCGACACATCGAGCATCAACCTGAGGTCATCCCGCAGTGTATGCCTCAGCATGAATCTCTTAACCGGCAGCTCCGTTTTCTCAATGGCCTCTGAGACAGTGATCTCCCTGGTTTCGACCAGCGGAATATAAGCCTCGCGATGAACTTCCTTCCAGATCGGAAACATCACAGCCCCGGTCAGCAGGAAAGAGAGTCCGAACACAACCATATTGGGAGGCAGGTCCTGGGTGCCGAGCGCCTTCCTGAGGAAAAAAAGAACCACCAGGATTCGTGGAAAACAGGTCGTCAAGAGGACAATCGAAGGGACCACCCCGAAGACCGTCACCAGGGCCAGCGCCCGCAATGGAACGGCAAGATTCTCTCCATCGAGCCCTGTCAGGGTCTTCAGGACATCACCTGAAGATGCGGGCTCTTCCTCTGCGCCGAGCTGTCCCGGGAGTCCTGCCAGCAGTCCGAAGAAAACGAACCCGAACAAGAGCAGCTTAAGCAGCCTGGCTTTCCCTGGCGTCATCGCTCTACCCCGGTTGGTGCAGGAAACAGGGATCTCCTGAGCACTGAAAAGAAGCTCTGAGAACCGGCCGGGCTGTCATCCAGCGGCTTCCCCGCAATCTCGATTTTCCCGGCCGCCAGATCCTGCAGGCCGGACTCTCCCTCTGCTTCGAGGAACTTGCTGATCTCTTCTTCTCCATCGATGGTGCACAGAGGCGTCATCGTCTCACCGCAAAGGGCAACAACAACCAGCTTGGCTGGACCGACCTTCAGAAGGCAGGCGGTGTGCCTGGGCGAGAGAACAACCCGGCTGAGCACCTGCATGGAGTTGCGTGCGTTCGCACCCGCGCCCAGGGCCCCACGCTGCCGGCGCCAGGCAAACACCATGAGGAGGGCAAGTCCGGAGCCCAGCAGAAAAACTCCTGCGGCTTTCCATAAACCATCGGGCCCCAGGACGGCACTGCCGGCGGCTGCTCCAGCCTTTGCGGGCTCTTGCAGAGCGGCAGTATCCAGGCTGGGATCAACCGCCAGGACGAAACCTGCTGTACCCGTCCCCTTGAGGCCGCCAAGGGCATCCAGCAGCAGGAGTGAAAGAAAGAGGAGAAAACAGAAGTTGCCCCTGCGCCCGCTTCTTTTCATCTTTGCCCTCTCCATGTTCTTTTCTCTCCACTGCTGCCGGAACAAGCTGCCCGGCAGAGACCTCAGCTGACGACATCTTCGAGGTCTTTCTCTTCCTGGCGTACAGAAGGCCGGGGCTGGGACTCAACCAGCGTTTCTGCGGAGTCGTCGAACTCAACGGGTTCTCCGGCAGCCTCCTCGGCGGCCTCTTCGCCCGCCGGCCCTGTCTCCAGCTCAATATCTTCAGTGATCTCGTCGGACTCCTCGATGCTCTCACCCCCGGCCCGGCCAACAGGCTCTCCACCGCCATCCTCACCACCGCCCAGGGCGAGGGCGAGCCGGCGGGCCTGGGTGCTATGGAGGTATTTTTCACCAACCGATATGGCTCCATCGATACCACGCTCCCGGAAGGCGGTGTGGATACCGCAGAGAACATCAAATTCCCTCAGGACATCGGTAACCATCTCCGGCTCGAGAACACCCATCGAGTCGAGCTCTTCCTTAACCATGATCTGCTCCATGCTGTTGAGGGAGTCAAGAAGAGCCTGGGCGACTGCAGCGTCCTGGAGAACGAGCGAACGAAGCAGGATGGCGACCTTCCGCAAGCCTGGAAATCTCGAGTAGGTAAGGATCTCTTTTTCTTCAGCCATCTGTGGGAAGCTTCCAGACTCCAGGGTCACCGGGATACTCATTGCTCTGATTTTTCCTCTTCCTTAACTTTTCGTTCGCACTGCCGGACGCTAGGTTTCTATTGCCGCTTCCGGATTCTCGCTGAGCCACATTTTCACTACTGCCCTGGAAGTTTCGGAGTTGCTCCGAACCAGGTTTCCTGCCTGGTCCACAGCCTCGAGGGTTTCCCGGCAGGTGGCTGAACAAATTGCTTCAGCGGCCTCGACGGCCATCCGGCTCCTCCTTCGCCGCTGGATCCTCCCGAGGGAGAGAAACAGCAGGGAAAGAAGCAGGGCCCCACCCCCTCCGTAAATATAGGGGTCGGAAAGCCATGTAAAATCGATTCCATCAGCGAAAAGACCGGTGAAAAAAGCCGGGGCTGACACCGCCTCCACCTGGGGTCTCGAGAAAGCCTCGGTACTCACCGTTACACGGACATTTTCATGCGGCAGCTGGCGGGCGAGGAGCTCTTCCTGCTCACGTTCGTAGGCCTCGATCCTTCCAGCCATGCCGGCCTCCACTCCTGGAGTCCTCCCGGCGCCGAGGGCCAGGTTGCGGCGCGTCATATGCTCCTTCACCGCGGCAATATCGAGAACGAGGTTAACCTGTACCCGGTATTTCTCCCCAGGCTGCGCCCCTGCCTCACCGGGATTCACCGCAGCAGGCTCCTCCCCTGCCACCAGTGAAGCATCAGCTCCCTCCTTCTGCTCTGCAGGAGATTCGTCCCCGGGCAGGGAGCCGGTCTCGCTCACGGCCGCTGCGGCCGGAGTGTCTATAAAAACACCCAGGCGGAACTGCTTCGCCTCGAAAATGCCAAGGTAGAGCGCCTCGATAAAGCTGCGTATTTCGGTCCGGGCCTCCTCCCGCTGGTCACGGGCAAGGGCCTCCTTGAGACCGGCTGGACCTCCCGGATAGTCCCGCATGTTGTTATCAACGATCTGGACATTGTCCTGCTTGATCGCAAATGCCTTGCTGACCATCTTGCGAACCGTTTCAGCCTTCATGACCGGCAGGTGAGAGGAAGGGGAAGGATCCTTCAGCTGCAAAAGAACCACCGCAGTATCAGGGGTGTCCTGGTCGGTAGCATACCTGCCGGACCTGCCGGCGGTGATCACGAGGTCAACGCTGGAGATCTCATGGTAACGGCGGATCTGCTTCTCAATCTTGCGGACCTGGGCCTGCTCCCGCCGCAGGCGACTCTTCGCGGAAGTGTCGGTGAGGCCTCCGCCGAACAAGCCGGAATCAAGCTTCTCTTCCTGGTCTCCATCGACCAGGCCGTTCTCCGCTGCCAGCAGGAGAGCCTTCCTGTAGTCATCCCCTGAACGCACCTCGATCTCAAACCTGCTGGCCTCTGCCTTCTGGCTCAGCCTCCAGGGAACACCCTCAGCATCCAGCAGGTTCCGAAGCTCACTGAACTCAGTGGAATTTCGTCCGAGGCGCGGTTCGAGGAGAACTTTCCAGGACTCCGCCGGCCTTGCAGTAAAACTCCATGCAAGGCAGAACAGCACTGCCATCGCAATCACAATGGCTGAAAGGCGCTGACCTGAACTCCGATTCCTCCAGAAGGTACTCAAGGCTATCTGCTTATGCTCCTCAGACGATTTTCACGATCCGCACCTGCCACCCGGCGAATCTCCCGGCCTTCCCCCTCACGCTCCGGGGGGAAAAAAGGAAAAGGAAATAACTCTGGACAGACCCGGCAGTTACCTGGCCAGGCCCGTCCTCCCCTCTGCATTATTTCCTTTTCCAGATACTCTTCTTCGAGACTCGCAATCATGCCCCTGGGGGCCACCTCCGAACCTCACAGTCACCTGACCGGATAGAGGGGTTCGGGTTTCTTTTCTCATCACTTCTCCAGGCAACGGCAACTCCACCAGGGCCGTATCCCAGGGGCCACATTACCGACATCCGAAAATGTCGTCCCCCGGTCAGGTAGAGCGAATATAAAAATTGGTTTATAAAATGTAAAGCACATTTTCGGAATTTGAAATGTGTCAAATCGTTTCCCTATTTGCAGTTACGGATTTCGGGCCAGGGCCCCAAAACAGGCTGTTAAAAGCACAATAGAGTGTTGCTCAAGCCCGGGACACCCACTATCCCTTGCGAATAGCAGCTGCAGAATGGCTTCCAGCTACGATCCGGAAATTTGCACCAACCTGGCCAGGGTAAAAAAAAAATTATCGGCCCTTCAAGCCCAGCCAGTTAAAGCGGCACATCTGCCCGGCCCCCCGGCAGCACCGCTCAGCCATTGAGAATTCGGATAATCTCCCGCAGGCTCTTGCCCTTCTCCTTGAGTTTCCGAATTCGCTCAATTCGGGCAAAGACCTTCTCATTGTACAAACGGTGTCCGGACTCTGTACGTTCGGCTTCTGTAATCAAACCGAAAACCGTATAGTTATGAATGGTCTGACGAGTGAGACCCGTATACCTCATCACCTCGCCAATCTTGTAGAGCTTCCTGGGAATCACGGAATAGCCGGTGCACTGATGGAGTTGCTGCGAAATGCAGGTGGATCGATTCGCCTGCCTTCGAAAAACTTTAGCCGATGGGCGGTGACAGAATAAACCCTTTAACTGGAGTACAAGCCGACGTGAACAAAAAAACCAAGAAGAAGATCGAGGTTCTTAAAAAGAAACTCGAAACTCTCAGGCGGCAGCTGGCCGGCGCCAGGAAACAGACCGACGAAGTCGGGGAGGTTGAACGCCTCAGCGCCGAGGTAGCGCAGGCCGAAGGCTCGCTCGCTGAGTTGAAAAACAGCTGAGACCCCAAGCAACCTGGAAAGAGAGAATCAAGATGAAGCCTGTGCGGATCATCCTGCTCCTGGCGCTTACACAGCCGCTCTTGGCCGGAGAAAAAAGCTGGCCGCCCACAAGAGACCCCTCCCTGGGAGGCGGGCGGCTGAACAGCCCCACAGCCGGCGGAAGAGAGCTGGAGGTCTTTCAGCACGGGGTGAAGGCGGAGTGGGGATACAAGGCTCCCCAGCAGGACACCTTCGTCCTCATCCATCCAAAGCAGGCGGGCAAAACGGCCAAGCTCTACGTTGTCCTCCACTCAGCCGGGCACGATGTCATCTCCTGCGTGAAATGTACCCGCACGGTCGGCAACCATGACATCTATCACTCACCCGATGATTTTTACGCCCTCTACCTCGACTGCCGGGCCAATCGCGGCGACTGGTGGTGGGGAGGTATGCACCGAAGAGACGCCCGCCTGAAAAAAATGAACTCGGGAAGCGATCCCACCCCGGTTGAAAAACGTTCCATCGACACGGTCAAATGGGTGATCGAAAAATACTCCATCGACAGGAACCGGGTCTATCTCTGCGGAAACTCGATGGGAGGAAGCGGAACCCTCGGAATCGGGATTCGCCACGGCGACATCTTTGCAGCGATCAAGGCCAACGTTCCCGCCGGCGTCGAACATGTCTCCCATCGCATGGGCTTCCCGCCCCAGGCCGCTCCGAAGGACACCAGGTTTCCCGACCCGCCGATCGTGATTGACTACTCGGCCCAGAACGACGGCTGGGCCGCCGGCCATGATCTCTTCGCCGCGGCCATGAACGAGCGGCGCTACGCCCTGCTCTTCTACTGGGGGCCCTTCGGCCACGCCAACAACCACTCAAGGATCAGCAAGGTCAACGACCTGATCAATTCATTCGACTGGCTGGAGGTCCGCAAGAACGAGGCCTATCCCGTCTTCACCAATGCCTCCACCAACGACGAGCTTCCCTGGCCCGGGAACCTTAAAAGCAAGGCCTCCGGCCAGGTCAACGCTTTCTTCCGCTGGAAGAACCTCAAGGACACGGGCAAGAAGCTAGAGATGTCGCTCTTCCTGGTAACACCCCAGCTGCTCGAGACCAGCTTCGACATACCAGCCACCTCGACTGCGGATGTGTCTCTGCGCAGGATCCAGAAGCTCGGAATCAAGCCCGGCGGGACCTTCAAATGGTCTTTTGGAAAGGCAAAGGGCGAAGGTAAAGCCGCTGCGGATGGACTGATCTCGATTGCCGGACTGAAGATCACTCCCCAGCCGACTACCCTGGCTATCAGCCCCTAGGGCATCGACCAATCCATGAAACATCTGCCCCTGCTGGAACAGAGAAAGATTGAGGCAAAGGTCCTCGCCCCCATCATCCGCGCCTTCGAGGCTGAGTTTGGCAGAGAGAAGACGCATGCCCTGGTCGGCAAGACGATAGAAGCCCTCGCCAGGCGCGATGGAGAGAACATCGCAGAGGAGCTGGAGGGAACCCCGCTGGAAAAAGTAGCCGCCCTGCTGCCGCGGTTTAACGAAGGTGATGCCCTGGAGCTGGATGTCCTGGAGCAGGATGCCTCCTGCTATGAATTCAACGTCACCCGCTGCCGCTTCGCCGAATTCTACAAGGAGCTGGGGATGCCTGAGCTCGGGCGGCTTCTCTCCTGCAACAGGGACTTCGCCCTGAGCGAGGGAATCAGCCCGGAGCTCGAGCTCGAACGTTCGCAGACCATCATGGAAGGAGCCACCCACTGCGACTTCCGCTTCCGGGTAAAAAACCCGCCGCCGAAAGACCAGGATTGAGAGACCAGCCATGTCATTCGCCCATTTCACCCTCGCCACCAGGGACCCGCAGAAAACCGGAGCCTTCTTCGAGGCGACCCTGGGCTACAGGCAGGTAGAGACGCCGGACAACTCGCCAATGGATCTGTGTTGGCTCGAGCTCGGCCCGGGACAGCAGATGCACCTGGTGCGCGTCGATGATTTCGAGATCTCAGAACATGAAAGAGAGTTCGGCCGCCACATTGCCCTCTTCCATGAGCTCTCTGACTTCGATGGGCTCAAGCAGCGCCTCGAAGAAAACGGAGCCAGGCTCATCGAGCCGCTGCGCGAAACTCCCCATCAGCGCTTCTTCTTCGAGACCCCCGAGGGCTACGTCTTCGAGGTGATCGAGAGGCCTAGTTGAGGTCCTCACGGGCACGACGGTAGGCATCGAAGAGCCCCGCGGAGTAGGTCGCATAATCAAACTCGATCTCGGATGCCACGGTCTGGATGAGAGCCCAGAGGGTCTCTCTCAGCAGGGAAACCGCCTTGAGGATTTTGACCTCGCGGGCAACGGCCTGGTCTTCCCTTCCGAAATAAGCAGAAAGCAGCAGGGCTTCCTGTTCGGGCTCGAGCGAGCAATTGCCGCAGACACCGGCAAGATCAAATAGAGGGTTGCCCATTCCACCGTACTCCCAGTCCACCAGCCAGAGGCGGTCACCGTCATCGAGGATGTTCGCGGCCAGCACATCATTGTGGCAGAGTGAGGGCCTGAAGGGCCTCACCTCCCCGGCAAGCCAGGCAATGTCTTCCAGCAGGCTGTCGATATTCTCCGGCAGAGCGGCTCCGAGCTCACGCGCATTCCCCACATAGGTTCGGATCGTCTGGAAGGGACAGAAGTACAGCATCTCCCCGCTGAGCCCGTCCCTGGATTCATGCAGCTGGCGCAAGACCTGCGCCAGGCGCCTGAGGGTAGCCGCCTCCTGCACATCTCCATCGCCCAGGGTGCGCGCCTCGATGAAGTCACTCACCAGGATCCCCTCCTCGTGGTAAAAGACCGGCGGCGCGATACCCAGCCCGGCTGCGGCCCCCTGGCACACCAGCTCGTTGCGGCGGTCAATACCAAGAATCCGGCGGTCTTCACACACCCTGGCCATCCGGTTACCGCCGGGGGCAATCACCTTGTAGTTGCGATTGGTAATTCCACCGGAGAGCTCCTCGAGCTCAACGCTCGAATCCCAGCAGGGAAGGGAGAGGATCCTCTCTTTACTCATCTGCCGGCCGGCTCCCGGACAGCTTGACGGCGCGACTGCGCCGCCCGGATTTGAATCCTTCGCGGAGAGCTGTCCTGACAGAGCTGGAAGCCCTCATTCGCATGAAACATCCTCACCACTCCAGCCTCCATCGATATGGCGAAAGAGCCCGCCGCCTGGATTCCTGTTACGCAGCTCAACCGGCAGCCTCTCCTCCCGGACATTGTCGTAACACTCCAGCGCGGCGAAACGCCTGATCGACCCTGGAATTCCCACCGCCGTAAAGCCGGGATGGCCAGTGGCCGGGAAGGGACCGCCGTGGTTCATGGCCGAGCTGACCGCCACCCCGGTAGGCATCTTATCGTTGAGCAAACGTCCCACCTGGCGTCGCAGGTTCCTGGCGACCGGCTCATAGAGAGCCTCGTCCTCGCCCTCACTGCCGGAATAGATGCAACCGGTCAGGTTGCCCTCGAAAGCCCTGCTGACAGCGACAAGCTCATCCTCGTCGCCCGCCTCGATGACCAGCCCGGCATTGCCGAAGGCCTCGCGCTGAAGAGCCTCGGGCTGGCGAAGGAAATCCGCTCCACCGATGCGCAGGAGAGTATTCTGAAAACGGAACCCATCACCTTCAAGCGGCTGGCCCCCCGTCAGCAGCTCGGCCCCCGAGGCCACGAGGGCCTCCACCGATTCACCGAGTCCCGACACCACCCTCTCCCCGAGCAGGTAACCCGGCTCGGTCTCTTCAAAGCCGGAAACTGCTGCGGCAAGGAATTGACTGGAAGCCTCCGATTGCAGCAGAACCGTAATGCCCGGGTTGGTACAGAACTGCCCGGCGCCCATCAGGACCGAGGTGACATACTCGCCAACCAGCTCCTCGCCGCGGGCTTCGAGAGCCCCCGGCAGGATGAAGATGGGATTGATGCTCGAGAGCTCAAGATAGATCGGCTTGCCCGCGGCATCGGCCGCCGCCTTCAGCGTAAGCCCGGAGGGACGCGCGCCGGTATAACCCGTGGCGCCAATAGCAGGGTGAGAGACCAGGGCAGCCCCGTCCTCGTGGCTCAACCTGTAGAGCATCTGCACCATGGCCGGAGGCAGGCCGGCCTCCTCAACGGCAGCATGGGCCTGCTCCGCCAGCAGGCGGGAGGTCCCCGGATGGCTGGAGTGTGCCTTGGCGATCACGGGGTTGCCCGCAGCGATCGCTGCGGCGAAGTCCCCGCCGGAGACCCCATTGAATGCCAGGGGGAAATTATTCGGACCAAACACCGCCACGGCACCGCCAAGCGGCCCCAGCCGGGATCGAATATTGGTCTCAGTATCAATCGTCACCTCCGCCCAGGTTCCCTCGCGCACAGCCGCCGCCGCCTGGCGAAGCTGCCCGGTGGTCCGCGGGAGCTCGACATCACGCAGCCGCGGACTCAGGGGCAGCGCCGTCTCGATGTGTGCCCGCTCGGCAATCTCATCTGCATTCGCATCAATCCTGTCGGCATAGGCATCAAGAAAAGAAGCCCTCGCACCCGCATCGAGATCAAGCAGCGCCTCTGCTGCACCTGCTGCTGCACTGACAGCAGCCTCCAGGTCAGCCCTTGAGCTCAGGGGGTAGGATTCATCAATCGCCTCCCCCGTACATGGATCCATCGCCTGGAAAGAACCTGTCGCGTCAGCCTCCCGCCATTCTCCGGCGACCAGGACTGGATAGTTCGTCATTGCCGACCTCGCTTCTCTTTGAACGCTGAATCAATTTATGAAAGGCTGGATATCGTAAAGAATCCGCCTCTTTTCGTCCATCGGCAGACTTTGCCCAAACACCGCATTCCAGGCAGCCTGGAGAAGAGACCGGGGCAAGTTTCATTTTTTTCAGCGGGCTCCACAATCCGAAATGTAGAATAGAAAGGTGGGTCTTCTCTATTTCCTGGCGGATTACACGCGATGAAAAAATACCTGGCCATCACTCTCATCTTCTTCCTCGGTCTCCTGGCGGGAATCTGTCTTCGCCACCAGGAACGGATTGTAATGGCCCTCGACCTCGCCCCGGTCTCCGGAGGAGATGTCAACGGCGATGGCACGGTCAACATCACCGATGCCGTCTTCCTGCTGAATTTCCTCTTCACCGGGGGAGATGCCCCACCGCCGGCGGCTGAATCCCGCCCCCTGACCACTCTCTACGTTACAAGGCATTTTGAGAAAGGCCCTGGCAATGACCCCGGTCTCACCGAGGCCGGCCAGCGCAGGGCACGGCTGCTGGCGCAGATGCTCGCCAACACCGGGATCTCCCGTATCATCACCAGCGAGCTTCGCCGAACGATAGAAACCGTTCTCCCCCTGGGCGAAAACCTCGCAATAGCTGAAGAAGACTTCCTGAAGATCGGAGATATCAACGAGGTGGTTGAATACGTTCGTTCCCTGCCACAGGGCACCACCGCCATCCTTTCCCATCACAGCTTCACCCTTCACCAGATTCTCACAGGGCTCTGTGTCCCCGGGCACGAGAACATCCGCATCGGCGGAAGCGCCTACGACAATCTCTTCATTGTCCTCTTCCCTGCCGGCGGTGCACCGAAGCTGCATCATCTCAAACACGGCGAGCTGCCGGAGCCCTGCCCGCCGGTCGACCCCGTCCCCCTGCTTCCCGAAAGGGATTGAAGCAGCCACGCGGCCAGGGGACCGGGCTCAATCCGCTGCCAGGCTGTAATCTTCCTGGTGATGGAAGCCATCAAGCTTGAGCAGGCCCCCGGCATAAACCTCCAGCACACTCCAGGCGTTGTTGCCCTCTGCCAGGGCCCCCTCGATGAGTGCGGCAAGCGTGACGTAGTGGACCCCGCCAATCAGCTTGTGGTCATTTACATGGTTGTGCCCCTGGAAGACTGCCAGCACACGGCCGGAACCTTCCAGTATCTTTCGAACCTCTGCGGCGCTCTTGACCCCATAGCTCCCCCCCACATCGAGGCGTTGATGGGCAAAAACAATGGTCGGCCTGGCATTCTTCTTCAGGTCAGCAGCCAGCCATTTGCGCTCGGCGGGAGGAATCTCAGTATCGGTCCACTTGAAGTTTTTCCTGCCGTAGGGAACGCCATCGGAGCGAAAGCAGGCATCGAGAACGACGAAGTGGAAGCCGCTGCGATCGAAGGAATAGTAACCCCGCTTTGCCTTCCTGCGCTGTCCGCAGTTGGAGAGAAACTCCTCTTTCTTCAGCCGCGAGACACAATGGTTTCCCAGGACATAGTGACGGTCTCCCTTGAAGCGGGCAAACTCGGCTTCGATCTTTCCCAGGTAGGACAGCTCCTCCTTCAGACTGGGTGCCTCATCAACGAAATCACCAAGCTCAACGGCAAAGTCTGCCTTGACCTTGTTGAAATGATCAACGGCCGGCCGGAGCTTGCGCAGTGAATCACGGTAGTGGCGGCTTCCAGCCTTTGCCTTCTCGGCATAGTGCAGATCGCTGAGGAGGCCGATCTTCAAAGCCGGCGAGGCCTCTTTTTCCCCGGCACAGCAGCTTGCAAGATCCTGGCTGCCGAGTACCAGTGCGCCACAGCCCAGCGCTGTGCCTGCAAGAAAGGTTCTCCGGCTGGCGAAGTGGTGACTGTTTTCTCTCATGGTTTATCTCCTGGGACTCGGTCAGGTTCGGACAAGCTGTGATCTCCCCCACAATCTACATCGACACAATCCGCTCAACCACATCAAGTCGGGCGGTCCGTACAAGGGAACAGTACAGGCTGCTCATTGTCCATGTTAGGATCTCGATCATGACAGGAGGGAAGCAAGGCGGAATCTTTACCGGGTTCGGATTCGGAGCGATCCAGGCCGGGCTCTTCACCCTGGAGGCACTGCGCGAGAAAGCCTTCGAGGAGGTGGTGATCTGTGAGATCTCAGCCGAGCTGGTGTCGCGCCTCAGGGAGAATAAAGGCTACTTCACGGTTAACATCGCCCGCGGTGAGGGGGTCGAGGCCATCGAGGCCGGCCCCATCGAGATCCTCAATCCCTGCGCTGAAGCCGACAGGGAAATCCTCATCGACAAGCTCAGCCGCTCCCGCGAGGCCGCTACTGCAGTACCCTCGGTTGAGGCCTACTCAAGCAGCGGCCCCTCCAGCATCCATCGCCTGCTGGCAAGCGCCAGCCGGGGCGAAAAAAAGGACCCCCTGGTCGTCTACACTGCTGAAAACAATAACCAGGCCGCTGAAATACTCAGGGACGCCGTCAGGAGTGAATCTGGGCTGCCCGGGGAGGACCTCGATAGAAACATCTCCTTCGTAAACACCGTGATTGGAAAGATGAGCGGGATCATCACCGACCCTGGTGAGATCGAGGCCAGGCAGCTCTCCAGGCTTGTGCCGGGTTATGAAACAGCGCTCCTGGTGGAGGAGTTCAACCGGATTCTTGTTTCAGCCCCGCCAGGCCTTGCACAGAGAGGCTGGCGCCCTTCCTTTTCAACTTTTGAAACCAGGGACGACCTCCTTCCCTTCGAGGAGGCAAAACTCTACGGCCACAATGGTGTCCACGCCATGGGAGCCTACCTCGCCGCACACCTCGGGATCGCTCGCATGGACGAGCTGCGGACAGTACCAGGGGCTGTCGACTTTCTGCACGAAGCCCTGGTCAAAGAAGCTGGAGCTGCGCTGCTGGCGCGCTACGGGGGAATCGACGAGCTCTTCACCGCCGCTGGCTACGCCGGCTATGCAGAGGAGCTCATCGGGCGAATGCTCAACCCCCACCTCGGAGACCTTGTTGCCAGGGTTGCCCGGGACCCCGGGCGGAAGCTGGCCTGGAATGACCGCCTGGTGGGAACCCTGCGCCTCGGGCTCGAGACTGGAGTCAGCATGCCCCGCTTCGCCCTGGCCGCCGCCGCCGCCCTGCTCTTCCTTGAGCCGGCACTCAACACAGAACCTGCTGCCCCGCAGTCCATCCTCGAACCCCTCTGGGCCGCTGACCAGCCCCCGGCACAGGAAGCGGCGGAAATCTGCAGCCTTGTCCAGGCCGGCCTGGACAAGCTCAGAAGAAATCCTCCCGAAGCTCTTTTTGCTTAGCCCGAAGAGTTCTATTGGTAGATAATTCCCGGCTGAGACCGAACACCTAAACGAGTAACAAGAGAACCATGGCCCACCCGATCCTGATGCCCAAAGCCGGCCAGAGCATGACCGAGGGCAAGATTGTCACCTGGCTCAAGAAAGAAGGCGATCCCGTCGACAGGGGCGCTCCGATCCTGGAGATCGAAACCGACAAGGCGAACCTGGATGTCGAGGCAACGGAGGAAGGCATCCTGCGCCTGATCGTCCACCAGGAGGGGGAAACCGTCCCGGTACTTACGGTAATCGGGGTCATTGGAGAGGCCGATGAAGAGATCGATCTCGAAGAGCTGCGCAGTAAGCATGAAAAACCACCGGCCGAGGAGCCCCCTGCAGAACAGGGCGGCGCCGACACCGCAGAGGCCGTCCCGGTGGAGCAACCCGGGCCCCTGAAGGCAACGGAAACAGAAGCCGGGCAGAAGAGCCCTCCAACAGAAACTCCAGCAGGGGCCCCCACACCCCTTACGGTCGTACGCCAACCGGTTGCCAGGCTCGAGGGCGGCCGGCGCATTTCCGCTTCGCCGCTGGCAAGGCGCCTGGCTGCCGAAAGAGGCCTCGACATCCGCTTGCTGAAGGGAAGCGGGCCGGGCGGGAGGATTCTCAAACGCGATATCGAACAGGCCCCCGCCAACGGCTCGGCGGCGGTTGCTGCTGTCGAAACACCGCTGGCCTATCCGGACCCGAGCGCAAGACCTCCTGCGAAGGTTGCGCTTGATGGAATGCGGGGAGCCATTGCCAAGGCCCTGCAGCACTCCAAGAGCACCATCCCCCACTTCTACACAACGATTGCCATCGATGTCGGGGAGGCACTGGCCTTGAAGAGCTCCCTGGCTGAAGCCGGCACCCGGGTCACCATCAATGATCTCGTCCTGCGGGCCTGCACCCTGGCCCTCATCGACGAGCCGGGAGTAAGCTGCAGGGTGGCTGATGATCACATCGAATATCCTGAGGACATCAACCTGGGAATCGCGGTCGGCAATGATGAAGGCCTGGTGGTTCCCGTCGTCCTCGGAGCCCAGGGCTATGATCTCGCCGGGCTTGCAGCGCAGACCAGCGAGGTCATTGACCAGGCCCGCGCAGGAAAATTGACCGGGGCCGGCCAGGGCACCTTCACGATCTCCAATCTCGGCATGTTTGGAATTGAATCCTTTACAGCCATCATCAACCCCCCCGAGGCAGCCATCCTCGCCGTGGGAGGTATTCACCAGCAACCCGTTGCCATCGGCGGCGAGGTCCTTACAAGACCCATCCTGAAGGTGACCCTGTCCTGCGACCACAGGGCGATCGATGGGTTCGTCGCTGCGCGCTTCCTCTCACGCGTCAGGTTCCTGCTTCAGACCGCAAGACTCTGATACAAGGCGGCCCTCAAGCGCCAGGCTCCAGCCTCTCTTCGCAGAAGCTCCCGGCGGCAGCCCCCTCGATGACCTGCAGCTTCACACCCAGGCTGCTCTCGAGCTCCTCGTGAACCAGCCGGCGAAGGTGCTTCGGCGTGGGCACCTCTGCCAGGGGCAGCTCCCGGGCCAGGCTCGTCACCCCGGCATCGGAAATACCACAGGGAACGATAGCCCCAAAACCTTCGAGACTGTTCTGGAAGTTGAGCGCAAAGCCGTGAGATGTAACCCAGCCCGAGCAACGGACTCCCATCGCCGCGATCTTTCTCGGCGGAGATCCTGCAACCCAGACTCCCGTCCTCCCCCCGATACGAAAACCCTCGATACCGAGCCGTGCCAGGACTCCGATAATCCCCTCCTCGAGCTTCCGGAGGTAAAGGTGAATATCCTTGCGGCACTCCCCGCTGCCGAGATCGACAATCGGGTAGCCGACCAGCTGCCCCGGTTCGTGACAGGTGATGTCCCCTCCCCGTGGAGTCTCGACCAGGTCGATCCCCAGGTCTTCAAGCTGACTTCCGGTTTGCAGGAGGTTCCCGGCGCCACCGGCTGTCCCCAGGGTGATCGTCGGAGGATGTTCCAGTAACCAGAGCAGATCACCCACCTCCCCCCGCTGGCGCAAGCTCACCAGTCCTTGCTGCAGATCGAGCGAATTCCGGTAATCAACCAGCAAACTTTCAGAAGTCCCGGTGTAGTTAGCGTGAACAACCATAGCGAGTTATGATATCATGAAACGATTATTCCCTGAATGCGCTGACAGAAGACTGACAGAAGACCAGCCAGGCGTATTCGACGCATTTTCCCAGTATTCCAGGTAGTAGAAGTGGCCGAAAAAGGCGAAAAACAGGAAGACCCCGGCCTGAAACAGGATGATTCCCCAAACCCGGCTCGCAAGCCGCGGCTGAACCTCTTCCAGGTCGGACTCATCATCATGCTCGCGGTGATCATGTTGAGCATCTTCCTCTCGGAGAACCAGAAAGAGATCACCCTGAACCAGTTCATTGAGCATCTGGACCAGGACGGCCACGTCCACTGGGTGAGGGCAGAAGAGGAAAAATACGTTGGGACCATGACCGTCCCCACGGACTACAAGTCAACCGCGCTACCGGTTGAACCTCTTGTGGAAGACAAAAAAGGCAGCCTCAAAACCGCCCCCTTCGGACGCCCCCTGCCAAGGGGTAAAACCTTCTCCTTCAGCGTTACCAAGACCAGGAATACTGATACCGACAGGGAGATATTCAAGAAGCTCGTAGCTCAGAAGATTCCTACCCAGCCCACCGTTTCCAGCGGCTTATGGAACATGCTTTTCTGGGTCTTCCCCTTCTGCCTGATTATCTTCCTCTGGATCATGATGATGCGCCAGTCCGGCCAGCTCGGCCGAACCGCCATGAGCTTTGGAAAAGCGAAGGCCAAGATGGCCGGTGAGTCCGATGACAAGGTCACCTTCGACGATGTCGCGGGTTGCCAGGAAGCCAAGGTCGAGCTGATGGAGGTCGTCGACTTCCTCAAGGCTCCCGGAAAATACCAGACCCTTGGCGGCAGGATGCCCAAGGGCATGCTCCTGGTTGGCCCCCCCGGAACCGGTAAAACCCTGATGGCCAGGGCGGTTGCCGGCGAAGCGGGCAGACCCTTCTTCCAGCTCAGCGGTTCCGATTTTGTCGAGATGTTCGTCGGTGTCGGAGCTTCCCGTGTGCGCGACCTCTTCGAGCAGGCCAAGAGCAAGGCTCCCTGCATCGTTTTCGTCGACGAGCTGGACGCGGTAGGCCGCCATCGCGGTGCCGGCCTTGGAGGAGGTCACGATGAAAGAGAGCAGACCCTGAACCAGCTGCTGGTCGAGATGGACGGTTTTGACACCACCTCGGGAGTGATCTTCCTGGCCGCCACCAACCGCCCCGACGTCCTTGACCCCGCCCTCCTCAGGCCGGGGAGATTTGACCGCCAGGTGGTTATCGATGCCCCGGACCTCGAGGGCCGCAAGGCCATCCTCGAAGTCCACTCCAAGAACAAGGTCCTCTCCGAGGACATCGATTTCGGATTGATCGCTGCAAACACCTCGGGCTTCACCGGTGCCGACCTGGCCAACCTCCTCAACGAGGCGGCGCTCATGGCTGCCAGGAAAGACGCCAGCGAGATTACCCAGGCGGAGCTTGACGAGGCGGTTGAGCGGGTGATTGCCGGCCCCGAACGTCGAAGCAGGAAGCTTGGGGGAGAAGAGCTGGAGAAGGTCGCCTACCATGAGGCCGGCCATGCCCTCGTCGCAGCGCTTTGCGAGAACGCCGATCCAGTAAGGAAAATATCGATCATCCCCCGGGGGCACGCAGCCCTGGGATACACCATGCAGACCCCTGAAGAGGACCGCTACCTGACCAGCAAGCCTGACCTGCTCGACAAGCTCAAGGGACTCATGGCGGGCAGGGCTGCTGAGCTGCTCATTTTCGAAGAGCTCTCAACCGGTGCAGGAAACGACCTTGAGCGTGCAACCCATATTGCCAGGAGCATGATCTGCCGCTTCGGAATGAGCGAAAAGCTCGGGCCCGTTGTCTACGGCAGGGAAAACCAGCAGGTTTTCCTTGGCAGAGATATGACCCAGGAGGACCGAAACTACAGCGACAGTGCCGCCCAGGAAATTGATACCGAGGTCAGGCGGCTGCTGGATGAAGCCAATGATGATGCCATGAGGATCCTCGAGGAAAACAGGATCTGCCTCGACCGGATCGCTCAAACCCTCCTGGAGAAAGAGGTCATGCAGGGCGAAGATCTCGACAACCTCCTGCAGGAAGTACTCGGCGAAGATGGCTTCCCCCGCGGCAATCGCAAATCCCGGGCTACCACAACAAGCCCGCCCCTGCCGGAGGGGCCAGCTGAAGACTCCGAAGAGGCCGACTCCGAAGAAACCAGCAGCCCGGCTGCCTGACACAGGCTCACGCCTGCCAGAGCTGCTCTACCTGCTCCCCTGCTACTGCCCAGGCAGGTTCAGATAGCCTCTGAACCTCGCTCGCCGGTTCTGATGCGGATGACATCTTCCAGCGGCTGTACAAAGATCTTTCCGTCACCGATGTTGCCTTCGGGGCCGCTTCGCCCGCCGCGAATAATCGCCTCGATCGTCGGCTCAACGAATTCCTCGTTGACGGCAATATCGAGCCGGACCTTCGGGAGCAGGTTGACCTCGTACTCATGGCCCCTGTAGACCTCGGTATGCCCCTTCTGCCTGCCGAGTCCCTTGACATCGCCTACGGTGAGGCGGAACACCTCGACCTTACTCAGCGCCTCCTTGACGGCCTCCAGCCGCGCGGGCTGGACTATTGCGGTGATCAGCTTCATCTGAGCCTACTGTGTCCTTATGAAATTCCCCGGGACCAACCAACCCGCTTCGACGAATCGGAACTGCTATGGCCGGTACTTGAATACCTGCAACAACATAATCATACCGCAAGATCTGAGCAAGTCATTTACCATCGCTATGTGAGGACATCTTAGCCCTGGCAATCAGCTCTTTCTCGATCCGGGACATGCTCTCCTTGTCCTCAATTTTCTTCCCATCCGCATCAAGGACATAGAAAACCCCACGGGCACGGCTGGCGACGGTAGAGATCTTGGCCGCCCTGACATCGAGCCCGAGCTGGCTCAGAACACTTGCCTCATCATGTAACAGACCCGTTCGGTCTCCGGCGTTGACCTCGATGACGGTACAGACATCGGAGACCGCATTGTCGTATTTTACCGACGGCCCATAGAGAGGCCGTGAGCGTTTCAGCAGGGGACTATAGCGGTTGGTCCTCAGCCACTGCTCGATGAGAGACTCAACACTTTCATCTCCGGAACTAACAGCCTCGAGCTTCCTGCGAATATTGTCGATCCGGGCCTCCACCGGAACTCCTGTCTGATCGGCCACCTCAACATGGAAGAGATCAACCACAATCCCGTCACTGCGTGAAAACACCCTGGCACCGAGTACATTCAGGCCCTCGGAGTAGAGAACACCCGTGAGATCGGAGAACAGGCCGGGACGGTCCCACCAGCAGATCGTGATCTCGTGGAAGTCCAGGAAGCTGTCCTGGCGAATCTGGGCTCTTGAAGCCTCTCTCAGCTTCGCCACCATGTCGAGATGAACCAGCATCCTCTCAGGAACAATCTCCCTCCTGTAGGAGGGTGTGCCGATCGAATCGCAATGGCTCTTCACCTGTTCACAAGCAGCCGGGTCGAGCCCGGAGGCGGCAAGCACCTCATCGAAGTTCTGCTCCAGCACTCCCCCTGATTTCATGTAAGCGAGTGTTCGCTGGTAGAGCTCAGAAAGCTGGGCTCCCTTCCAGCCGGTCCAGACACCGGGGCCAACACTGCTGATGTCCACGTAGGTCATCAGGTAGAGCATCTTCAGCCTCTCCTCCGTACCCACCAGGCGGGCAAAGGACTCAACCACTCCATCTTCTGAATAATCCTGCCGCTCCGAAACCTTGAACATCCTCAGGTGCCGGTAGACAAGGAATTCGACGGTGTCGATCGTTTCCTCTGTAAGCCCGAATCGCTCGCAAATCAGGCCGGCTATATCAGAGCCGCTGACCTCGTTGTCTCCTTCGAAGGCCATTCCGACATAGTGCAGGAGGTGGGCCAGCCGGAGTGTAACAAGATCTCCGAGGCTCTCAAGGATCTCCCGAAACGCCCTCTCTTCCTTGCTGGCATCCTCCCTGCGCAGGGAGTCCAGCTTCTCGAGTGTTCTCAGGGTGTGCTCATCCACCGTGTAATGGTGATGCCCACCAAAATTAACCAGGCCCTCCATCCTGGAGAACTCCGGGATGATCCTGCCGAGCACATCGGTGCGGCGCATCCCCCGGAGAATCCTGCCAACCCCCGTCTCTTCACGCAATATGGAAAGGAAGACCCTGTAGACGATCATCGAGCCTGTAAAGTCAATCTGTCCATCCCGAATGCGGCCACGAATCCATTCCCGCAATTGCTGGCTGAGAAAACAGTCATGGCGGTGTGCCTCAACGAAGAAGCCGACGACCTCCTCTGCGATGGCATCCTCTGCGGGTTCAGCCCTGAGGTAGAGCTTACCCTTGTAGAGCTTCAGGTAAGAGCCCACCGGCCTGATCAAGAACTTCCTTTTCAGCCCCTGGACAAAGGTCCGGCCTTCGGAGGCCTCGATGTAGTACTTCAGAAACTGGTAGGTGTTACGCGCGTGGCGAAAATAGTCTGCCATCAGGCCCTCTACCGCCTGGCGGCCACTGCCTTCATAGGCGAGGTTTTTCGCCACCCCCTGGATAGAATCATCCTCGAGGATCTCCAGCCGGCCGCCGGTATGAAAATGCAGCTCGCACCTTAGCCGGAGGTAGAAGGCATAGGCCTCCCGAAGGCTGACCACCCGGTCGGGAGAAACAACGCTCCTCGGACTGAAACCATCGAAACCGACACTGCCGTTGCGGATGTTCTCAACCCAGAGAATACGCTGGATATCACGAAGCGCGCCCACGCCATCCTTCAGATGAGGCTCCATGATATAGATCGTCCGCCCCTCGGCATCTATCGACTCCCTGATCTGCCTGATCTTGCTGGCGGCGAATTGCCGGCCTTCTTTTGCGCGGTAGCGCTGGACCACCTCGGATTCGAATCTCTCGTACAGCTCCCGGTCGCCGGCAATCAGGCTGTTTTCCATCAGGGTCGCACCCGTGATGGGGTTGTCGACCATGTACTCATAACACTCCTGGAGAGTACGGACCGAATGGCCCAGATCAAAACCACAGTCCCACAGGAGAGTAACGAATCTCTGGATGTCCGGATCAAGAGCTTCTGACTCCCTGAGGATCAGGATATCGAGGTCAGAAAAAGGACAGAGTTCACGGCGGCCGTAGCCGCCCACCGCGATCAAGGCCACCTCCTGGCTGCCTGGAAACTCCTGGGCAAAAAGATCTGACAGGATTGCATCCATGCCGGCAGCATGAGAGCCAACCACCTTGAATACATCCTCTCCGGCCTCGTGCAGCTGCCGGGCTGAGTCAAAGCAGGCTGCCACAGCGGCCTTGACCTTCTGGATGGAAGCTGGTGTTTGTGACATAGGGTGAAATTACCACCGGAAAGAACGAGGCGAATGAAGCTCCGGGCGGCGGCGAGTATGGCATACTCTTTTTACGGCAATCAAGCTCCCCGGCTGCAGAAGGTGCAGCGAAAAGCCGGTCTCTTTTCACTGCCCGGCAAGAGGTCTTAGATTGCCTGTCCCCATCAGCAGCGGAAACACGAGAACCATCATGAGTGTCACGATAGCCATAGTCGGGTGCCTCGATACAAAAGGAGAGGAGATGGGCTTCCTCCGTGAGGTGATCGAGAACACCGGGAACCAGGCCTGGGTCATCGACACAGGAGTGCTGGAGCCTCCCGCCTTCGAGCCTGATACCACTCGCGAAGCTGTAGCCGAAGCCGGCGGAGCCTCGCTGGCGGAGCTGCTTGAAAAGAAAGACCGCGGCTTCGCCATGAGCATCATGAGCGCCGGCGCTGCGGCCATCACCTCCGGGCTCTTTGCCCGTTCGGAAATTGATGGAATGATCGCCGCCGGGGGCTCCGCCAATACGACCATCGGCTCAAGGGCCATGCAGGCCCTCCCCATCGGCTTCCCGAAGATGCTTGTATCGACGCTCGCCTGCGGCGATGTGTCAGCCTGGGTCGGCACGCGGGACATTACGCTGATGTACTCCGTGGTCGATATCGCAGGCATCAACAGGATCTCTGCAGTGATCCTGCGAAATGCCGCCAATGCAGTCGTGGCCATGGCGGCCGGAAAGAAAGAAGAAGCTGAAAACAACCGGCCGCTTGTGGCCGCCAGCATGTTCGGAGTAACCACCCCCTGCGTGACAGAGGCCAGGCGAGTACTCGAGGAGCACGGCTTCGAGGTGATTGTTTTCCACGCCACCGGGGCCGGCGGCAGGACCATGGAGACCCTCATCGCAGAGGGATATTTTGCCGGAGTCCTGGACCTGACCACCACCGAGCTGGCAGATGAACGCATCGGCGGAATCCTCAGCGCCGGGCCACAGAGGCTGACTGCGGCCGGCCTGAACGGCACCCCGCAGGTGGTCTCAACCGGGGCCACCGACATGGTCAATTTCGGCGGAACGACACCCGCCGAATTTGATGGCCGGCTGTTCTACAAGCACAACCCTGCCGTTACGCTGATGAGAACAACAGCTGATGAGTGCAGGGAGCTTGGCAGGGAAATTGCCGAAAAGGTTTCCGCGGCAAAGGGGCCGGCCGCCATCATGCTGCCCCTGTCCGGCGTTTCAGCCATCGACAGGGAAGGGGAAGCTTTTGATGACCCTGCTGCCCGCGAGGCTCTCTTTGAGGCGATCCGGCAACACCCGGGCGGAGCGGAGGTGAGCGAGCTGCCCTGCCACATCAACGATCCGGAATTCGCAGAAGCCTGCGCCCGCCGGCTGATCGATTTGATCAGGCAATAATGTCCCTGGGAAGAGCCAGGCACATCGCTTGAGGGGACCAGCCGCGAGACCCGGCAACTGCAATCGATCCAATCTTGAGGATACCGGCTGATGTCATTTTCGAGTTCGTTGAAAGAAACAGCTAACTGTGCGAACCTGTTTCCCGGAAGGCCCGGCGGGAAAATAAAAGATGCCGCGGCGAAGCAGCAATCAAGACCGTAAAAGCAGGCGGCTGACAATCCCATGGCTATCGAACGCAGTGAAATACTCCGGCGGCTCCGCTCTCAAATCGAAAAGAAGATCCCGATTATCGGCGCGGGCGCAGGCACCGGCATCTCCGCCAAGTTCTGTGAACAGGGCGGCGTGGACCTGATCATCATCTACAACTCCGGACGCTTTCGAATGGCAGGAAGGGGCTCGCTGGCCGGGCTGCTTCCCTACGGAGACGCCAACGCCATCGTGGTGGATATGGCCAGCGAGGTGCTGCCGGTTGTGGAAGACACTCCTGTGCTGGCCGGGGTTTGCGGAACCGACCCCTTCCGGATCATGGACGTCTTTCTCCCACAGCTGAAGGAGATGGGCTTCTCCGGAATCCAGAACTTCCCCACCGTCGGGCTCTATGATGGCAAGCTCGGACAGAACCTCGAGGAGACCGGCATGGGCTACGGGCTCGAGGTCGAGCTCGTGCGCAAGGCCAATGAGCTGGACCTGCTCACCGCGCCCTATGTCTTTGACCCTGAACAGGCCGCCCTCATGGCCGAGGCCGGGGCGGATGTCCTCGTGCCGCACATGGGCCTGACGACCAAGGGCTCGATCGGTGCCGCCAGTGCCCTGGCGCTCGAAGACTGCCCGGAGATCATCTCAGCCATGGCTGCAGCCGCCAAAGAGGCGCGGGAAGATGTGATGGTCCTCTGCCATGGTGGCCCCATCAGCGAACCTGCCGACGCCCAGTTTATCCTCCAGAACACACCCGGAATTGACGGATTCTTCGGGGCCTCCTCGATCGAGCGTCTCGCCACCGAGCCCGCTATCCGGGAGCAGGCGGCCGCCTTCAAGAGGATCTCCTTCTGAGGCAGCCGGTCATCCTTTACTGGCTGTCGAGGGTCTCCCTGAGCTCGTTGTAGAGCCGGACTTCGTGGCGCATGAGCATGCGGTCAGCGTAGTCGTTGCGTCCCAGCAGGGAGATAATCTTGCGGGCATCATCGAGCTGATGCCATTCGCAATAGGCCAGGGCAAGGTAGAGCAGGTTGGAGCCGTTGCTGACAGGAGGACGAAGACCCAGGGCGCCAACCAGGTCAAAGCCGCCGCTGTCATCCCCCAGGTCAACCGCAGCGGCGAGGTACTTCCTCGCCTGTTCGACTTCATCCCGTCTGAAATGAACCCAGCCGAGAGTGTTCATCACTGCCCGGTTCTGCGGATCCAGGGCCAGGGCCTCCCTTGCAAACACAAGCGCCATATCAAGATCCTTCCTGAGCAGGGCCCTGAACCAGGCCCCCTGGTTCAGCAATGACTGGTTGGAACCTTTCTTCTCCATCGCCTCATCGGTCAAGGCCACCAGCCTCTCCAGCAGCAGCTCCACCTCCCGGCAATAACCGCGCTCGAAATAGAGTGCATCATAGATCCTGAATCCCGCCTCCAGCTGGCTCTCGATGTCCTCAAGCGGTTCCTGGTTCCAGTACATCATTGCCGCTCCGAGACGATTCTCCGCCTGGGTATCGTGATAGATAATCTGCAGCGCAGCCTGGTCCCCGCCGAGCTCTCTCGCCCGGTCACGGGATAAGAGCGCTGAGGCTTCATCTCCTCGCTCCAGGGCAGCTTCCGAGCGCCACCTGTGCCACGACCAGTCCATAAACGGCGCGGCGATGGAATAGCCCCCAAGACAGAGAACCAGGAGAACGGCGGTGATACCGACAACTCTCCTCCTGTCGATAAGGCCCTGCTCCGGATCACCGGGGCGGCTGAAGAAATACAATGCGGCGAGAACCCCTGAGAAGAGCCCCCCGAAGTGAGCCGAATCGGCAATCGACAAGCCTGAAGATTCCCAGAGAAAAGACTCCCCCCACAGCAGGCAGCACGTCAGCAGGATCCAGACATAAAAACGCAGCCCCAGGACGAGATGCTCATCCTCTTTACGACCCAGGCGTCCGGCGAGAAAAACTCCGATCAGCCCGCAGACCGCCCCTGAAGCCCCGATACCAATTCCCTCCCGGGCGAATACCTGGTAGGAAAGCGAACCCATCAGCGTGAAAAAGAGATAGGAGAAGAGAAAACGCGACCGTCCCAGCCAGCGCTCAACGGCCTTTCCGAAGAGCACCAGTGCCAGGAGGTTAAACAGGAGATGGGTCCGGCCACCATGGATAAAATTACAGGTGAGGAGGCGCCAGAGCTCACCTCCCCATATTTTCTCGCGGTCCTGGCCGAGATTTTCTACCGCCCAGAGAATGGCCGCGTTCCCACGCAGCTCCAGCAGAACCTGGACACCGACAAGCACCAGGGCAAGGCTCCAGACCACCACTGGCCAGGGCTTCCTGATCCAGGCGCGCTTCCGGCGGGGTCCCTCGTCAACAGGCTCACTGTCCTGGTGTTCCGCCACCTCCTGGAGCTCTTCTCTGCCGGTCTCCGCGCCGGAACCGGCTCCAGGATGGGAGTAATTTTCATCCGACGTCAAGACCGACTCTCCTGGTATTGAAAGCCCCGGCAGGAAATCAACCCGGAGCACTTGTGGAGATATCTTACCAGTGGATGAGAGATCTTACCGGGATCTTCCTGCAGCCGGCCGGAATTACCGCAGTGGTGGTCAATTATCGCAGTCGAGGGCGTCCCCATCGGGATCCGGTCCCGAGCCCGGATAGGGATCAGCGGGAGGAGGACCACCGCGGAAGAGATGGCCCAGGAGCCGCACTGCATCGGTGATATTCAGCTGCTCGTCATCATCGATGTCGGCGGCATCCCTGCAGCTGAGATCAGCGCCTGAGAAAAGGTGGAAGACGATCTTCACCGCATCGCTGACATCGCCGCTGCCATCTCCGTTGGAGTCGCCCCTTATGAACTGGGCCGGTGGCGGGGTGATATTGAAGGCGAATTCGTTGGAGACCTGCCCATCGACATTGCGAACGGTTACAGGCGCACGGCCCAGCCCCTCGGGGACACGGGCGGTGATGCTGTTGGGAAGGGCTCCGTCTTCGTCAAAGCTGACCTCGGAGGATTCCGTGTCGCCGAAAAAGACCCGGACCCCGTCATGGAAATCATTACCGGTGATCACGATGTCCTCTCCGGCAGCCGCAGCCGCCGGGGCCAGGCCGGTGATCACAGGCGCATCCCAGGCAGCATTGGTATTGGTCACCCGAATCGTATCGGTGCCGACAATATTGCCGCGGCGGTCAAAGGCGATGAAGTTCAGATCGTTGAGTCCCGGGTGAAGCTCAATATCATTGATCCGCCAGCTCGTCATGCTGGGATAGTCCGTATCGTAGTAGTCCTCGTTCACGAGGATCTGGCCGACCCGGACCGAGCCATCCCCTGCTATATCGACCGAGAAATCATCGACGGAGAGGTCCCGCCCGTTGTTGGTGGTGATCCGGAAGGTCGTGCCGACAACACTCGAGATGCGTGAGCGGAGCGAGTTGGCCCGCTGATCGATATAGCCTCCGGGCTGTCCGACACTGGTATTGCCCATCCCCATCGCACTCAGGCGCTGCATATAGGGAGACAGGCGGCTGGAGGTAAACCAGCTGTCGGCACCGTTGACCATTTCATCCAGGATGCCGTACCACATCCGCTTGACCGCGGGGCGATTCATGAGGCGGTGAACCTCTCCGAAGCGGCCGGGATTGTACGAAGAGTTCGGCGAACTCGGAATCAGGAAGGCGCTGGTGCTGCCGTAGGTCAGCTCCATATCCCAGGCCAGCAGGACAAAGCGCCCATCGATCGCCGGACGGTAGAGATAACAATTCTTGCCCCGGTTGGCACCCCAGGTGTCCCAGTCATCGGTGTTGAGGCGGACGGCCCAGATTCGCAGCATCTCCTCGACGTTGACGATATCCCAGACAACCTCATCGAAGACCGCGTTGCTGGTCTGGGAGGGATCCATAACCCTGGCCAGCTCGATCAGACTGCTGAAATCATCTTCACCATTCTTGGCCCTCAAGCCGAAGAACCAGCGGTAGTTCTCCTTGTTCTCGCCGTTGCCGTCGCTGCGAGGGCTGGGCGGAGGAAAGCGCACCTCTGCATTGGTGTTTCCGTCGCGGCCACCGCTGTCACTGATCACGAAGCGGTCGTCGACCTCGAAGAAATCACCGTCATCGTCGTCGGGATACCATAGCGAGAGATATTGGACATCCGGAACCCAGGTGTGCTCAAGGTTGTTGGTGGTCCGGTCATTGAGCTGCCAGCGGGCCATGGTCTGGATCTCGGAAAAGGGCGTTCCCTCCAGGCCCTGGTTGTGCCGCAGGAGGTAGTGGGAGATCCGCTCACGAGCGTTGGTGCCGCTGCCATGATGGCTGTCGAGGTTCATCTTGCGGATCCGCTCATGCAGGAGATCGTCCCTCGGCATCACGGCCCGGAAGCTGCCGCCCCAGCCACCGCGGGCAAAGGGGCTGCCGGAGAAGCGGGTCGCGGACCCGTAGTACAAACGGGACCCTCCGTAAACAAAGGTGCCGGGCACCAGGTCGTTGGATTGCCGGCGGCGGCTGCTCATACGCGACTCATCCGCATCGGTCATCCAGAAGCGGTAGCTGTGATAGTTGGTCGAGGGGAGCCGCTCGGTGTGCCGGTAGATCATGTAGCGCTCATCATTGCGGCTGATGGAGCGGGGATTGAGCACCAGGGGATGGCTTCTCTCCCGGATATCGACCGGGTAGCGCCCCTGCCGCCCCCCATCATCCTCTGCGGTGATAAAGAAGACGACCTTGGTCCCCATCGAGCGCCCGGGGATGGTGCCGGAATAAAGACCGCCACCGCGATGCGTCATGCTTGCAGTCGATGGGTTTGCGGATGGGTTGTTGGAGGAGTAGCGCAGGCGCACATTACCGACTCCATCGGAATCACTGATCTTCGCGTAAACCGTGACCTCCTCGTTGGCTCCCGGAACCGGGGGGTCCTGCCAGACATCCCTGATAACCGGTCCGAGATTCGCAGCCCCGGTCTCGTTGATCAGGCGCTGGGTGACGCTGTTGATTCGCCCGGGAGTACCCAGGTTCTCAGGCACCGCGAGTCGATGGGACTTCGCCATCGCATGCTGGTAGCCATGGGTCAGGATCGTCTGGGAACCTATGACCCAGCGGGCATCGAAGGAGATCTGCAGATCCTCGTTGGTGCTGAGGTTCGCCAGGCCGGTTCCACCCGAGGGCGTCTCGATCCGGTTGACCTTGTTGTCCCCCCGGCCGGCGGCGACCACCTTCAGCGAGCCGGCTCCATCGATCGGATCGATGGTCGTCCGGCCGCTTCGCCAGTGGGTCCCCTCCAGCATCCAGCCCCTGGTGTTGGAGTTGAAGCTGCCGTTGGTGAGCTGTTCGCTGCCATCGACAAAGGTCGTGGTGCGGTCGACCAGGCGGGGTATGAAGCTCAGGTCGGAGCTGCTCAGATTGCCGTTGTGAACCTGTACCGCCAGAACGTTCTGTCCCAGGCGCAGAACCGCACCCGGGTTCTCCAGGATTCGCTCCACCAGGGTGGGCTCCCCGGCGCCTGAGGCGGAGGCATCCCAATCCGGGCTGTTGACGTTGTAGGAGGCGACCTGGACGCCGTTGATATAGGCGTAGAACCCATCGTCGACGGTGATCGACAGGATGAGTTCGTTGATATCCTCGATATTGGTAACGTTGAAGGTCTTGCGGCAGAAGACCGTCAGGTAGTTGTTACGCATATCGTCGAGCTCGGTGTTGTCATCGTCATCCCCGTAGCCGATCCCGGTGCGCCCGCTCTCCCAGCCGGAATCGTCGAAGGTGCGGTCCTTCCAATTCGCAGGCGGCGCCTGCGTACCCTTGAAGTAGCGCCAGGTCTCATCGTCGGCGATCAGCTCGGTGTCGTCGTTACGAACCGCGCCTCCAACGATCGAGAGGTTGTCCACCACGGTCATCCCCCGCGTCAGCAGCAGGACGTGCAATTCTGATTCGCCCCCACCATGGCGCCCAACGTAGCTGAAGTGCTCCACCTCAGCCTTGCCGGAATCATCGCTGGCATCCCAGGCCACTCCGAAGCGATTGTCCTGGTAGGGATCTATCAATTCCATCGATGAGCCCATCCCATCCGCCCAGCGCGGCCAGTCTCCACCATCGTAATAGCGCACCGTGTCAACCGTACGGCCGAGCTCGTCCTTGAGGGTCTGGCGCTCGCCGCTGTCACGCAGGGTCTGGAAATCATCGAGAGCCTCAGCGGTCTGCTCGGGACCCAGGACTGAGTTGGCGGGCAGGCCATGGACCTCTTCGATAAAACGGGGATTCTGAGCGATGACGAGATAGCTATCCGATGCCATCCGGGTGCCTTCGGGAAAACTGAAATTAAGCCCGCGATTCAGCTCCCAGCCGGTGAGATCGACCGTCCTGTTGCCCCTGTTGTAGAGCTCGATATAGCTCTTGTCCTCGTTGTCACCGAGCGGATGGTACATGATCTCGTTGATCACGATGTCTTCATTCACAGTCATCCTGTTAGCCGCTCCGCGGGTGGCATCCGAGGCCCCCTCGAACTCGTCATCCCCATCGGGAACCCGGGCTTCACTCATATTGAGATATTCGGGCTCAAAATTGTACGCATCGAGAACCTTCTCACCGCTGTCATCCACCAGGGCGACAAAGACCCGGTTGTCCTCCTCGCTAATCGAGAAATCAAGACCCAGCTCGGTATCTGTGAAGCTCAGGTAGCCGCCTGGGGAGATTCTCGTTCCGGCAGCCAGCCTGCTCCTGGTGAGATTGCGCGGATCATCGGTGAGATAATACCCCGAAAGGTTGACCGAAGAGCCGGAGCGGTTGTAGAGCTCGATCCAGCGCTCACCGGCGGTAAACATGAGCCCCTCGTTGATCAGCACCGGGGTGCTGCCCGCCTCCTGCAGGGGATCGGGTCCGGGTTCGCCGGGATCTCCTCCGCCGGGATCCTTGATCGGATCGCCGTCGCCGTTGAAATCGAGGCCGGCATTCACATCCGTGGTGACCTGGATTACCGAAGAATCAGTGATCGCCGTACCGCCGTTCCTGGTCTGGAAGCGCAACCGGAAGCTCCAGCCGCCGCCGTTCTCAAAGACCTTCACCGCGACCAGGTTCTTGCCGGGCCTGAGGGTCACCGAGGCGGTGTCCTGGATCGACCCCGCCCCACCGACACCACGGCAGGCATCGTTTACATGTACGTGGGTGCCGTTGATCATGATCGCGATGGCGTCATCGCTGGCGCAACCGATACTGGCGTTCAGGTTCGAGCCCGTGACATTGTCGACATAGGTAAAGGCGTAGCCCATCACGTTATCCGGGCCCGGTGGCCAGACCGCCCCGTCGAAATCGATCGTATCGTCGAACGAAATATATTCCTCAACAGTCGGGGTGTTGGTCGGGGAGTTCCGGTGCAGGCCGGTGGAGCGGGCGACCGCGAAGCTGGTGTTGACCACGTCCCCCGCACCCCACTCCATATCCGTCTGTCGGCGGCCGGCGCCGGATTCGCGCAGCCAGTCCGCCCGCAGCGCCGAGTCACCGAGGTCGCAGGTGGATCCGGTATAAGGACCGAGAACCAGCCAGGTGAGAATGAAACCGTTCCCGTTCATGCCGTTGGCCGGCGGCGCGAAGACCGCCCCCGCCTCGAAGGAGGGTCCGTTCGGTCTGCCCGGCGTCCCCCAGCGCTCCCGGCTCAGACGCCAGTTGTCCGCATCGTCGCCATCCAGGAATGGCGCCTTCAGGGCCAGGGTGTGCCCTGTACCGTCGGCACCGACAGGCCACTTGCCGCGATCGTTGTAGCGCATCTCAAGCACGACCCGGCCGCCGGTATTACAGATCTCGATCCGTTCGCCGGAATTGTCCAGGGACCCGGCCCAGTCGCCGATCGTATTGGTGATGCCGTAGCGGTCACGGATGGCCGCCTCGTCAGCGCAAACCACCAGGTAGGAATGGCCATCGAGATAGGTGCCGCGGGGAAAGACGAAGTTGATTCCGTTGCAGATCGAGTAGCCACTCAGGTCGATCGGGTCGACATTCTCGTTGTAGAGCTCGATGAATTCATCACCGGTACCACCGGCGGTGCTCGAGTGGTACATGATCTCGGACACTGTCAGCGCCTGCAGGCGCCCTGCGATGGACAAAAACAACAATAGCAGTGTCGTGAAAAGACAGGCTGTCGAAAGCCTCGTCGCCTGCAAGGATGCGAAGCGGCCGGCCGGGTATTTAAATTTATGCATGGGTCTCCTTCCCCGAAATGCCCTCCGTTTCAGCCATTTTACCCCCCGGCGAACCCATTGGGCAAACTATGAGGGATTAAATACCGCAACCAAGCGCATCTCCCTCAGGATCGGGGCCGGGAGCGGGATAGGGAGCAGGAGGCGCTGAACCGGTCCTGAAGAGGAAATCAAGCAGGTAGACTCCATCTGTGATCAAGAGCGCCTCGTCATCGTCGACATCCGCGGCATCAAGGCAATCGAGCTCCCGCCCAATAAAGAGATAATTGATAACCGCAATCCCATCGCTGATATCCAGGAAGCCATCGCCATTGGCATCGCCCCGTACGAAGGTCGGTGCCGGGTCAATATAGCTGAAGCTGACGGTGCCGGACTCCTGGCCATTAGAATTGCTGACCTTCACCTCGACCCTACCGGCTCCAGCCGGCACCTCGGCAGTCAGCAGGGTGTCGGAGGCGCGGCTCACCCGGGGAGAAGGCGTCTCGCCAAAGAGCACCGTGAGTCCCGGAAGGAAACCGCTGCCGCGGATCTCGATGGTGTCACCGGCCAGCGCCTCTGCAGGCTCGAGGGCGGTGATCTCCGGCGGATCAACAACCGCTGTACTGGTAACGGTAATGGAGTCCGCACTGATCAGGTCGCCATTCAGATCGAAGGCCAGGAGGTCAAGAGCATTGGGGCCGGGCCCCAGGGGAATCCCA
>CAZTRG010000265.1:0-6098 GCA_964615885.1 uncultured Planctomycetia bacterium
AGGGGTCAGCAATGGGCATTTACTGGTTGCTGGTGGGGCGAATTTCCCGGATGCGCCCCCCTGGGAAGGCGGGAAGAAGGTGTGGCACGACCGGATTTTCTCGCTGCATCCAGAAGAATGCGAGGGCGGCCAGGGGGGCAAGTGGGTCGTGGCCGGAAAGCTGCCAGCCCCATCGGCCTACGGAGCATCGGTTTCCTTTGCTGACCGGGTTATTTTGATAGGTGGAGATGACGGCCTGAAGGCCAGCAGCAGGGTTTTCTCTTATACATGGGATGGCAAACTGAGCGATCCTGTCGAGTACCCTTCTCTCCCCTCTACCTGTACGAACCTCTGCGCTGCATTGGTGAAAAAGGAAAATGGTGGAATCATTTACGTGGCCGGCGGTCTCGGTAACCTGGAAAGCAAGTCGGGCCAGGCCTTGAAGACCTTCTGGTCCCTGGCGCTTGGCTCCGATGGCCTTCCAGGGGATGGAGAGAAATGGACAGAGCTTGAGCCCTGGCCGGGGCCTGGAAGATTCCAGGCGGCCAGCGGGGTGATCGATGAGGAGTTCTACCTTTTTGGCGGACTTCAACTAGAAGAAGGGAAGACCGGCTCCCGTGTATTTCCGCCCCTGAAGGATGCCTATGCCTATTCCGCCAAAACAGGGAGCTGGAGGAAGCTCCAGGATATGCCCGGAGGGCGCGCAGCAGCCCCGTCACCCGCGCTGCGGATCGGGGAGGCCCACCTGCTGCTGGTGGGAGGTGGTGACCCGGATTCGCTCCAGTGGCTGGCAAACAATCCGGGAAAAACCATCGAGCATCACCCCGGGTGGACGCTCAATTGCCTTGCCTATAACAAGGTGGTCGACAGGTGGGCCCCATTCGGTAATTTCCCGACCTTTTCCGGCGACAAGATCGACACCTCCCGGGTAACGGTCAACACCGTTGAATATGGTGGGAGGTGGTTCCTTCCATCCGGCGAAGCCCGGCCTGGCGTGCGATCCCCGAGGGTCTTGTCTGTCAAGGCAGTCCATGAGGGGGGGTTCACAGGCCTTGACCAGGGGGTCCTGATTGTCTATCTGCTCCTCCTGGTTGGTATCGGCTGGCACCTTTCGAAAAGAGGAAAGACTACAGGGGATTACTTCCTGGCCGGCGGCCGGATTCCCTGGTGGGCAGCCGGGCTGAGTGTTTTCGCCACAGGTCTGAGCTCCCTGACCTTTACCGGGATCCCAGCCGTGGCCTACCAGACCGACTTCGCCTACTACGTGGGTATTCTCGCAATTCCCCTGATCGCCCCATTGATCATCTATTTCTTCATGCCGGCCTTCAGGCGGGCCAACATCACGACCGTTTACCAGTACCTGGAAATACGTTTCAGCATCGCTGTGCGGCTTTTTGCCAGTGTCTCCTTTATTTTATTCCAGCTTGGCAGGATGACGATCGTTCTCTATCTCCCTGCCCTGGCATTGAAGGCGGTTACGGGCATCGACATTTACACCTGCGTCGTCCTCATGGTGATCCTCGCCACTGTGTACACCTACCTCGGAGGGATCGAGGCCGTCATCTGGACCGATGTCCTGCAGGCAGTGGTCCTGGTTGGTGGCGCAATCATAGCGATCTTTGTTATCGCAGGCAGTGTAGAGGGTGGGTTCGGCGGCCTCTACTCTGAGGCTCTTAGCGCTGGAAAAATGGCCACAGCAAATTTTGACTGGGGTCCGGATAGTTTTACCAGGGAGGTTTTCTGGGTGATCCTGCTGGGTGGCATCTTTCAGCAGATCGCTACCTATGGGTCCGACCAGGCCGTCGTTCAGCGCTACCTTACAACTTCCGATGAAAAGTCCGCCGCCAAGGGGATCTGGGCCAACGCCTTCCTTGCCATACCTGTTCCGCTCCTCCTGTTCTTCGTCGGGGCAGGGCTGTTTGTCTATTACCAGCAACATCCTGCAGAGCTTTCTCCAGAGCTGAAGAACGACCAGATCTTTCCTCTCTTCATGGTCCAGGCCCTTCCGCCGGGAATCACCGGGTTGGTGATCGCGGGCGTTCTTGCCGCCAGCATGTCGACACTGGATTCCAGCATGAACAGTGTATCAGCGGTGGTGGTCACGGACTTTTACCGGCGCTTCAAACCGGACCTGCCTGTAGATCGCTATCTCCGGGCCGCCCGGCTAACAACAATCATTCTCGGGGTTCTTGCGCTGGTGGCCGGCCTCGTCCTGGCCGCATTACATGAGAGTGGAAACACCAGGATCAAGTCGATGTTCGATGAGTACCTCCGTTTCCTCGGCCTGGTCCTCGGGCCTCTTGGGGGAGTGATGTGTCTCGCAATCTTCACCCGCCGGAGCAATTCCGCGGGTGTGCTCAGCGGGGCATTCATAGCCGTTTCTACGCTTCTGCTGGTTAAGTACTTCACAGATGTCAGCCATCTCCTTTATAGCGTCATCGGCGTTGTAACCTGCTTCTGTGTCGGTTACCTTGCGAGTATTGTTATTGGTGGCTCCGACCCGGAGGTGGAATGAGCGACGAGAAAAGGACATTTGCACAACCCCGGTTCCTTTTACCGGTTGCGTGTTTCGTGGTGGTCATCTGGGGGCTCTCTGCCTCCCAGGCCATTGTTGTCCCGGTCCTTCTTTCTATCTTTGTCGCGATCCTCTGCACTCCGCCCCTGCTTTGGCTCAAAAAGAGGGGGCTGCCCGCCTGGGGTGCCCTGCTTACGGTGATCTTGAGTGTTGTTATTGCAGGCGCCTTGCTGGGGACGATCATCAATTCCCAGATCCGCTCTTTTATGTTGGAGAAGGACACTTACGCCATAAGTATCGGCGGCAAACTGGAGGTCTTGAACCAGAAACTTATCGAGCTGGGCCTGGGTGATCCTGGTCCTGAAAAAGGTGGAGGCACAAAGCCGCTGGAAGAGAAATCCGGAGCCGGGGCCTCTGAAGGAACAAAGCAGCAGGAAGGGGAGGCCGGGCCTGGAACTTCTGAATCATTCCTGGCTCAGCATCTTAATGCAGAGACCGTAATGAGCTGGCTTGCCAGGGCTCTCTCAGCCCTTACAGGGGTTATTGCCAACGCCTTTTTTATATTTGTGACGGTCCTTTTCATCCTGGGTGAAGCATCTACCTTTGCCGGAAAACTGGAGCTGGCCTTTGGCAAGGGCCAGAAAACGCTGGGGCCATTTGAGGAGTTCCTTAACAGCGTAAATCGCTACCTGATCATCAAGACCGGCACGAGCATCCTTACCGGGGTTGTTGTCTGGATTTTTCTCGCCATCCTTGGGGTTAAATTCGCGCCACTGTGGGGGCTCATTTCATTCCTTCTGAATTACATTCCGACCCTTGGGTCAATACTTGCCGCTATTCCCCCTGTCATGCTTGCCCTGGTTGATATCGGCCTGGGTGGAGCTGTTGGAGTGGCTGCCGGGCAGGCCGTCATCAACGTCGCCATCGGGAACATCCTGGAGCCGCGGTTGATGGGTAAGGAGCTTGGCTTGTCAGCCCTGGTTATTTTCATTTCACTCGCATTCTGGGGTTCAGTCCTCGGCATTGGCGGGGCCCTGCTTTCGGTGCCCCTTACAGTGGCTGTTAAGATCGCGCTGAATGTGCGTGAGGACACCAGGTGGCTTGCCATCCTGATGGGATCGCAGGCCGGCGCCAGGGAAGCGGTTGCCGTCCCTGCCGGCGCCAAGAGTGAGGGGTGACCGGGAGGATTGCTGCCGGGTTTCGGAGAAAGTTACCGGTAAACTTTTGAATTTAAATATGGGCACTCGGCCTGATTAGAGGCCTGCCCCAATCGATACAAACAACGAGGCAATTGCATAATGGATAATCGAATCCTTAACGGCGCCGGGTTTTTGGCGATTCTTGGGCTTGCCATGATTTCCGCGGCGCCCCTTGGCGGGCAGGAGGCTCCCTCGCTGGTTACAGGCCCTGGACTTGAGGTCGGGGGCCTGTCTGGGGGAGAGATGCTTCTTGGCGAGCTGAACTGTGTTGGCTGTCACGCGGCCGGTGACCAGGTTAAGGAGGGACTTTTTGTCAAACAGCCCCCGCTCCTGGGAGATGTCGGTGACCGGATTACCCCGAATTATCTCCGCGCCTTCCTGGAAGATCCCCAATCCCAGAAACCGGGAACCGGAATGCCGCATGTGCTTCACGGAATGGGGCGGGCCGCAAGGAAGCACGCAATTGAAGACCTGGTTCATTATCTCTCATCGCTCAAGGCCGACACCAAGGCGATTGGCGTGGAGGCAGATGGCTATCTTCTTGAGACTGGAAAGCAGCTTTTTCACCGGGTCGGCTGCGTTGCCTGCCACGATCCCCAGGAAGAAGCTAAAAAAGGAAAGAAGGCAGCTAACCCGGCCGATGAGATCCTCCGGCAGGCAAGGGCCCGGGCAGCAGGCAATAAGGCCGACCCGGCCTCAGTGCCCCTTGGCAAGCTGGCCACCAAGACAACGGCCGAGCAGCTCGCGGCCTTCCTGATGGATCCGGTTTCCATACGGCCTTCAGGCCGCATGCCCTCTTTGAATCTTGACCGCACCGAGGCCACCGCGATCGCGGTCTATCTTTTGCGCGACCAGCTGAAAGGTGAAGGCGCTAAGGAGACCAAGGCGCTGCCGGGGTTGAGTTACAAGTACTATCACCACAACGGCACCAACAAGGTGGCCGATGTAGAGAAGCTGCAACCGAAGAAGCGCGGCTCGGTTGACAGGTTCACCCTTGGGCCCAAGGAACGCAACGAGAACATGGCGCTGGTGTTCACCGGGCTGATCCGGATCGACAAACCCGGGAAATACAAGTTTTTCACCAAGACCGATGACGGGTCCGCTCTCTATATCGCCGGCAAACAGGTGGTCAACAACGACGGGGTTCATGGGGGCCAGGAACGAAGTGGGGAAATTGAGCTCACAGCCGGCAACCATCCCATCAAGGTTATTTACTTTAACGTCGGCGGACCCTATGTCTTTGCCGTCTATTACCAGGGGCCGGGCCTCAAGAAAAGGAACATTCCTTCATCGGTTCTCACCCATATCGGCCAGACCATGAAGCCCGTCGGGATAGAGAAGCTGGAAATTGATCCAGAGCGGGTAGCGAGGGGCAGCAAGCTTTTTGCGCAGAATTGCGCCTCCTGTCATGCTCTTGGCCGTGGGAAAGAAGATGTCGCGCCTGCTGCCAGGGCCGCTCCTCTCGCCCAGCTTCGTGGCAAGGGGGCAAGTGGCTGCCTGTCGGACAAGGTGCCAGCCGCCGCTCCAAAATATTCCTTCAGCCAGCCCCAGAGGGCCGCCTTGCGGAAGGTGTTATCCGGAGAGATCGGTGGCGCCCTGGCCGCCAAGGACCGCCTGCATCGATCCTTCTCAGCTCACAATTGCTACGCCTGCCACGAGCGAGGAGGGCTTGGCGGGCCCAGCCCTCGCAGGTTTGATTACTTTCATCCCTCTATGGAAGTTGACATGGGCGATGAGGCAAGGGTGCCTCCGCACCTGGACTCTGTTGGGGCCAAGCTGCGCCCCGAATGGCTGCAGGGGGTGCTTACCAACAAGGGCACTATCCGGCCTTACATGGCGACCAGGATGCCGCAATTCGGAGAAGCTAACGTTGGCGGGCTGGCCAGCCTCCTTGTGTCGATTGACCTGCCAGGGGGAGTAAAGGAAGAGCCTCCACCTAATCTCGATTTGTTGAGACCCGGGAGAACCCTGGTTGGCAACAAGGGGCTGTCCTGTGTTACCTGCCATATCTATGGGAGCTATAACTCGCTTGGGATTCCAGCTGCAGACCTGACCCAGATGACCAAGAGGGTTCGGAAGGAATGGTTCACGGGCTTTCTCCTGGATCCCCAGAAAGCGAAGCCGGGGACGCGAATGCCCCAGTTCTGGCCCGAGGGAAAGGCCGTTCGGACCGAAATCCTTGACGGGAATACGACCGACCAGATCGAGGCTGTCTGGGCCTACCTCTCTAAAGGGAAGAGCTCCAAGATCCCCTCTGGCCTTAGAAAGGTGGGGAACGAGCTGATTCCCGATGATGAGGCGCTTATTTACCGTCACTTTATCCAGGGAGGTGGCCCACGTGCCATTGGTGTTGGATACCCGGAAGAGGTCAACCTGGCCTTCGACGCGAACTCTCAGCGCATTGC
>CAZTRG010000266.1:0-4944 GCA_964615885.1 uncultured Planctomycetia bacterium
TTGGCCAGGATGTCGCCCGCGACCTGTTCCCTGAGGAAGACGTCATAGGGCTTGTCGTTGTTGAATGAGTCGATGACGTAGTCGCGATAGCGCCAGGCGAAGGTGAAGGGGAAGTTGCGGGTACGTCCGGTAGACTCTCCATAGCGGGCAATATCGAGCCAGTGGCGACCCCAGCGTTCTCCAAATCGTTTGGAGGCGAGCAGCCTGTCGACAACGGTCTCGAAAGCGCGCGGAGACTTGTCCTTGATGAAGGCGTCAATTTCCTGCGGGCTCGGAGGGAGACCGGTGAGATCGTAGGTCACCCTGCGGACCAGGGTGGCGCGGTCGGCGTCCCCGGCAGGCTTCAGCTTTTTCTCTTCGAGTGACTTCAGAACGAAGCGGTCAATGTCTCCAAGTGCCCAGGCACGATCGGTAGTGACAGGGGCCACGGCTGCGGCCGGTTTCCTGAAGGCCCAGAACTGGCGGCCCTTGGCAATATCGATGGTAGTGCGGGCCACCGGCTTGTCGCTCTTGGACCCTTTGCGGGGATCAGGCGCTCCCATTCGGACCCACCTGGTGAGGTTGGCGATCTCTGAGTCAGAGAGCTTTTCCTTGGGAGGCATCTCGAGGTCTTCGTCTTTGTAGCTGATGGCCTTGATCAGCAGGCTCTTTTCAGGCGAGCCGGACACAATCGCGGGTCCGGAGGCGCCGCCGTCCATCCAGCCTGCCTGGGTGTCAAGGGTGAGACCACCCTTGGACTTGCCGGCCTTCTGCGAGTGGCACTTGTAGCAGTGCTTTGCCAGGAGGGGGCGAATGCTCCGCTCAAAAAAAGCGTTTTCTTTGGCGGTGAGTTTCTGGGCCTGCAGGGGCCCGGTGGAGCAGAAAAGCAATACCAGGGCCGGGACAAACAAGGCTGAAAGCTTAGGCATGATGTTTCCTGATTTTCTGGAAAGAGGTCTCTATTAGTTTATTGCAGGCAAACACGCCATCTACACAAGTTTTTGGGCTCCAATCACGTATTTCAGCCAAATTTTGCCCCTTTCGTTCGGGATTTTGGCCGAATTACCTTAACCGCCACCATCAGAAGGGTTTGCAGGATCGTATCAGAGTGAGCACCAGCGGCTTTTCGAGAGCTCTGATCGCCGGTGCTGAACACCTTTTTCAAAGGGCTTTAGAGAGCTGCAATGCGTCGATCAAGCGATCATCCCTCTTGTAGAAGCCCTCCAGCATTCCCTCCCTGCTGAAGCCATTTCTCTCGAGCACCAGGATGCTGCCCTGGTTGTGCGGGTAGACGAAGGCCTCGAGGCGTTTCAACCCCCAGCGCTCCCGGGCGTAGCGGCAGGCTGCGCCGACCACTTCGGTCATGATTCCACGGCCGCGGAATCGTGAGCCCAGCCAGTAGCCGATCTCGGCCTTGTCGTTTGCCTCGAGCTGGCGGAAATCAAAACAACCGGCCAGCTCGTTGCCGCAGCGGATGGCAAACTGCCTGGGCTCTCCGTGTTTCCTGGTTGTCTGCTCGACAAAACTCAGCCACCTGTCTGCATCCGCGAGAGTGTAGGGGCTGGGGATCGAGGTGAACTCGGCAATGGTGGGGTCGTTCAATAACTCGGCCAGGGCAGCTCGATCACCCGGCTGAAAGCTGTTCAGCAGTGGAAGGGTTCCCGTCTCAGAAGGCCCCGGCATTGTACGCCCCTATTTTTTCTTCGACCCGGCTTCAATCCGCCATTGCGGAGGGGCCTTGAAATTCTGACGCCCCTCGCCGTAGGGGGCGACCTTGACCTTGCCGGCGAGCTTCTCAAACTCCTTGAGCTCCTCCACCAGGCGGGTGAGGACTGCCGGGTTTGCTGCGCGGACATCTTTTTTCTCGGTGGGATCCTTGTCGATCCGGTAGAGCCTGCCCTCGATGAGCTTCCACTCCTGGCTCACGAGAGCTTCCTGGCCGAGGTAGAAAGACCGCTGTGGAGCTTTGGCCTTGCCCTGCAGGACCTTGCTCAGGTCGATCCCATCGAGGGGTTTCCCCCCGGGAATTTTTTCGCCCCCAGCGAGACCCAGCAGGGTCGGGAGGACATCGATATAGCCCATCAGCGTGTCGAATTTCCGGGAGCCCTTCAGTCCCGCCGGCCAGCGGATTACTGCGGGGACCCTGACTCCGCCTTCCCGGACGGAGTGCTTGGCTCCAGGGAGGGGCTTGTTGCTGCCGCCGATCTTGAGGGTGGCCCCGTTGTCGCTGAAGAAAAGGACGATCGAGTTTTCGGTGAGACTCTCTGAGTCGAGGGTATCGAGGATACGGCCGATCTGGACGTCCATCGCGGTGACCATGGCGGCGAAGGTCTGGCGCTTGCGGTTGCCCTGTCCCTGTGCCCCATAGTCTTCTTTCGAAGAGGCTCTTCTCTTCTTCCTGGTGAAGGAGCCTGCCTTCTCATCGTAGCCGTACTCGTCGAGGTATTTTCGCGGCGCCTGCAGGGGGCCGTGCGGGGCGTTGAAGGGGACGTAGAGCAGGAAGGGCTCTTCCCTGGGGGAGCTCTTGATAAACCGGACAGCCTCGTCGCCGAGCAGCTCGGTTGAGTAGCCGGCATCGGCGGAGGGTTCGAAGTTGCGGTGCCAGTCTCGCTCACCTTCCCGCAGCAGGGTGAAGTAATCGATGGCGCCGTTGTAGTGGCCGTAGAAATGGGTGAAGCCGCGTTCGATGGGGTGGTAGGCCCGCTTGAAGTGCCCGAGGTGCCACTTGCCGATGCAGGCGCGCCGCCTGTAGCCGGCTCCCGCAAAGACCTCGGGGAGCGTCTGCTCTGAAAGATCGAGGCCGAATTTTCTCCAGGGAGGGATCACCGTATTGCGCAGGCCGAAGCGATGCGGGTAGCGGCCGGTAAGCAGGCCGGCCCGGGTCGGTGAGCAGATCGGGCAGACATAGAAGCGATCAAGCTGAACGCCCGAGCCAGCCAGGCGGTCGAGCGAGGGTGTCCGGATGTCGCTGCCGTGATAGCCGACATCGTTCCACCCAAGGTCATCGGCTAGAAGGATGACGATGTTGGGCTTTTTTGCGGGCGCAGCGAAAAGTTCTGCCGCGCTTAGCAGCAGGGTCGCAAAGAGGAGGATCTGCAGGCCTCGCCTCATGATTACTTCTTTCCCCAGGCCGGCTTTTTCCTGCTCTGACCCCAGGGCCAGGGCTTTGCCTTCGCTGCGATGGCCCAGGCCTCCCATCTCTCGGCCATGCTCTCTGCCCGGTCGGCGTGTTTCTGGGAGAGGTCCTTCAGCTCGGTTCGGTCAGCCTCGATGTCGTAGAGCTCCCAGGGGCCCCTGGCTCCCTTTGCAACGAGCTTCCATTTTCCATCGCGAATCGCCCGGTTGCCCTCGTGCTCCCAGAAGATGGGCTGGCTGCGGCCGAGCGGTTTCCCGAGGAAGGCAGGCTGGAGGCTGACTCCCTGCCTGGGGATGATCTTTTTCCCTTTGAACTCTTCGGGGTAGGTCGCCCCGGCGAGATCGACGCAGGTGGCCATGAGATCGATGAGGTGGCCGGGCTGGTGCTCAAGCTTGTTTCTTCGTTCCTCAGGAATCCCTGCCGGCCAGTGGGCGATGAGCGGGGTGGCGATGCCGCCCTCGTGGACCCAGTGCTTGTAGCGCCTGAAGGGGGTGTTCGAGGCGTTCGCCCAGGGCAGGCCGTAGGCGATGTAGGTGTCGGCGGGTCCGGGCATGACGCCGCGGCCCTTTCTGAGGGGGCGGCCTTCCCGGGTCACCCGGGGAACCATCGCCGTCTGCAGCTCGCCCTTCTTCATCGGCTGCAGCTTGACAGCCTTCGCGGGATTCGGGGTCACCTTGCCCCTGCTGCCGAACTCTTCGGCGCAGCCGCCGTTGTCGGCGAGAAAGAGCATCAGGGTGTTGTCGAATTGTTTTGTCTCCTTGAGAGCTCCGATGATCTGTCCGATTCCCTGGTCCATGCAGTCGACCATGGCAGCGTAGACCTCCATGCGGCGCTCAAACCAGGGCTTGAGGTCGATCTTGTCCCAGTCGGGGGCGCCGGTGTCGCGAGGTGTCATCTTCCAGGAGGAATCGACAAGCCCCATCTTGATCATGCGGGCATGGCGCTCAGCTCTGAGAGCATCCCAGCCCTTCTTGTAGCGCCCCTTGTACTTGGCGATATTGTGCGGCCGTGCGTGCATCGGCCAGTGAGGAGCGGTGTAGGCGACGTACATGAAGAAGGGGTTCTTCTTCGCGGCAGCATGATCGCGGATGAAACCGGCCGCGTTTTCGCTGATGGCATCGGTGTAGAAGAAGTCCTTCTTTCCAGGGGCGATCTGCGTATTGTCCCTCGTCAGCGAATTCGGATCGTAGAAGCTTCCGGCGCCGTGGATCGTCCCGAAGAAGCGGGCAAAGCCGCGCTGCAGCGGCCAGTTGTCCTTGGGGCCCGTCGGCTTGACATGCTTGGTCACATGCCATTTTCCGGAGAGGTAGGTCGAGTAGCCGGCGGTTTTCAGAACCTCGGCGATCGTAACGCAGCTCCGGTTGAGGTCTCCCTGGTAGCCCTCGAGGCGGCGGTCATTCATCATGTGGCCGATACCTGCCTGGTGGGGGTAGAGACCGGTCAGCAGCGATGCGCGGGTGGGGCAGCAGCGCCCGGTATTGTAGAACTGGGTCAGGCGGACTCCCCCGGTGGCGAGGCCGTCGAGATTCGGGGTCTTGATCTCGCTCCCATAGCAGCCGATATCGCTGAAGCCCATGTCATCGGCCATCATGATAATGATGTTGGGACGCTTTGCTGCGCCCTGGCTGCTGGAGGCTGAAAAGAAGTTTGCGAGCAGGATGGCCGAACAGGCCAGCAGGGCCCGGGTAGCTTTTTTCATGGTTCGAATTCTCCGGTTTGTGACGGGCGCGATAGCTGAGTGCTTCGCGGTTCGGTGTCATGGTGTATAGACTTTTCGGTTTTGACTGTTGAGGACGGATTTCTGCGAGGCCTAGTGGGCTGGCCGCAGC
>CAZTRG010000267.1:0-4615 GCA_964615885.1 uncultured Planctomycetia bacterium
GTCCCCATCCTTTTCACTCAGGGTCAGGGTGACGTGGTTCCATTTATCGGCAGGCCAGCTGGACTGCGATGTGTTCACATATTGACGCTTGGTGAAGATGCCGGTCATGGTGCCGTTGCCCTCATCAGAAAAGAGCAGGGCGTAAGAAAGGTCTCTTTCGACATATCCCTTGCTGAAGAGAACCTGGGTATCCTTCAAGCCTCGCCCGATTGCTTTGCTGGGCCTGAACCACATCGAGACCGAACTGCCGCGGGTGAGATGAAGCTTGTCGGTATGGGCAATCACCACTCTCTCCCCGGCTCCGTTAAGGCTCAGCGCTCCACCGACCTTGCCCCTGACGATCTTCCCTCCTGAGAAATCACCGTTGTGGCCGTAGCCGCTGCGGTCTTTGCAGCTTTTCTGGTCGCCTTCACCGCTGATTGAATCCTGGTCAAAATTCAGAGCAACAACGAGTCCCTTGAGGTAGGGAGCCGTGGTTGGGGCAGCGGTCTTTGTCATTTTGCGGAGCTCAGCAAGCCGGTCGACAACAGGCTCTTTCTCCAGGGGGACAAGCTCATCAAGGGCCAACTCATACCAGGATCCTGCCCTGATCTTGAGATTCAACTCGGCCAGGTCTTCCTTCTCGTTCTCTGCAACCTCCCACCAGCCATCGCCAAGCTTCACGGCCGCGCCCGCCTCCACAGCTTCTCTATCGGTGGCTGCATCTGCCGCAGCGAGCTTTCCGAGCGCGCCGGAATCCGCCTTTTCAATCAGGGGGAGGCCGGCCTTCCAGTCGCCCTTTGAGAAAGCGTAAAACCTTCCCAGCTCAAGTTCGCGCTCCCCCCCCTCGAGCTTCTTCAGGCGTTTCTCAAGCGCACCGTGGAGCTTGCCAAGGAGCTTAACCCTCTTACCCTGGGCCACCACCGCCCCCGCCAGCGCCTTGTCGGCCGATCTTGGTGCTGTCTTCAGGGCGATCTTAACGAATTTCTGGGCATTGTCGTAATCGTCCCGTCCGATGGATTCATCGATTACCTTGCTAACAGCCTGGCTGAGCACCCAGCTGTCATCGGCGGACTTGACCCGTGATGCCAGCCGCCCGAAGGTCTCCAGCTGCATCTCCTGCGGATTGAAATCAAAGCGTTGACTCAAAACGCTGAGCGCTTCAAGGGCAAGGCCGACATCTGCGCTCTCTGTGGCAAGCCGACGGGATTCCTCCAGAAGGGTATAGCTCGTTGCAGGGTCATCCCTGGTTTCATAGCCGGCATCAAGCAAGGCCCTTGAGAGCGATTTCTTTGCGTCGATCGCCGCCTTGGACCTCTTGGACGCCCTGGCATACTCCGTCTTGTAGAGAGACTGGATCTCCTTCAAGACCTCCTTCTGGCTGAGCGCCGGAGGAACAGCCGCCTTCTGGTCCTGCTGAAGGGCAATGGCCGCCTTGCAGAAGGGGAGCATGCAAAAAAACAGTATCAAGGTGCTTGGTTTCACAATTGGCCTCTCTGGCTATATAAAAAAGCCCCACCAGGAACTCCGGCTTTCATTTTATTCCAAGGTGAAAGCACCTGCATGTAGGAAGTTGTAGAAAGCCCGGACCTCCATACAGCAGCTGTCTATCCGCCCTGGACTGGCCAACAGGTTTTCAGTTGACCCCTGTCCCTCCTTGGTTGACCTTGCATTATCTTTCAGATTTGAAAACAAACGAACGGAGAGCTGCCATGAAGACAAGAACTCCTGCCCTACTCCTTCTCATCGGCACCATTGGAGTGCTCGCCCTTGGTGCCGCCTTTGCGCAACAGGAAAACGCCGGTATAAACGCCCAGGTCGCTGCCCTGCAAAAATGGCTCTCCACCCTCAACCCTTCAAAGCACCATGAAAAGCTGAACGTCCTTGCCGGGGAGTGGAACACCGTAACCCGAATGTATTTCGGTGGCCCCGGAAGTCCCGCTGTAGAAAGCAGGGGAACTTCAGCCAAGAAATGGATTCTCGGCAAACGCCACATCATGGAAGAACACAAGGGCTTCATGATGATGCCGGACCTGGAAACCGGCGGCATGAAGAAAACCCCCTACGAGGGGATCGGCTTCATGGGATACGACAATTACCGAAACATGTATACCGGGTCCTGGCGCAGCAACCTCGGAACCAATGTCATCTCCCATACGGGGAGCATGGACCCCAAGGGAAAGGTCCTGCGCTCCTACGGAATGATGGACGAGCCCATGCTGAACGTCATCGGACGCACGGTTAAATACGAGCTGGTCCTCGTCAACAAGGACCAGCACATCCTGAAGGTCTACGATCTGCACGCAGGCGATGACTACCTTGTCTTCGACATCACCTACACCCGCAAAGCCGACTGACCGGAAGGGACGGCTTACTTCGTGTAGTCGGCGTAAATAGCCGCGATCCCTGCGTCCTTCGTCGTTCCCTTGTGGAAGACCACCCTGTATTTCAGGGTGAACTTGTCTCCCGCTGCGAGCTTCAGCTCCTTCTTCATGAAGGGATTGGCCGCAAAGAGACCGTAGGTCCTGACGTGCCAGGTGGTCGGGTGGCGAAGACTGTCGGGATGGTTGAGAATCGCGATTCCGAGGGTCTCACCTTTTACATCTCCGTAGTAATCCACCCAGGAAGATGGCTTCCCCCAGGCATCCCCGTTCTTCTGGCCTTCGCTGTTGATAATGGTACCGCCCTCTTTCACGGTCGACTTCGGCCACATCCGCACCCCGAAGGAGCCCTCCTTGGTCCTGCCGAATTTAACCGCTGCGCTGGCGGTGAAGAGAATCTCCACATCCACCCACCGCGCCTTGTCATTGGCATCAAAGACCATGGAGCGGGCTTCCTCACCAAGAGCCTTGCCGTTTTTATCATTCCAGCTCGAGAGCGTCTTCAACGTGGCCTGCTTGCCACCCTTGGCCTCGACAAAGCTCTTGTGCTTGATCTGCCCACCCTTGTGCCAGAAGTCGGTGCCGTTCACATCGCCATGGGTGAACCAGAAAGAGGAATGGTGCACATGGTCACCCTCACCGAGGGGGCGGGTCATCTCTTTGCCGGTGGGCCCGATCACAGGGTGAAGAATCGGCTTGTTCTGGAAAAGCTTCTGGTAGCGGGTAAAGAGCTTGCCGTCCAGCTTGACGATGGCGCCATCATCGGTCTTCTCAACGGTGAAGCGGTCAGCGGAAAGCAGGTTACCTGCTCCGAGCAGCAACAGAAGCGCGGCAATAAAAGTGGTCGTTCTCATATCGGTACCTTTCTTTTCAAGCTGGGAGAACCAGGTGCCCCCAGCTATTTTTTCATTCAGTGTTTACAGGTGTCTTTGAGGGCGAATCCCCAGCGGGAAAACTACCTCCTGATCAGCTGGTCAGCAACCGGCTTGATACTCTTTCTATGTTCCTCAGCAGCAGCAACCAGCCGCTTCACTACATCGGGATGGTCAGCCGCCACGTTGTATTTCTCAGAAGGATCTTCCGCAAGATTGTAAAGCTGTGGAGTGGCGTGAACGGTTTTCTTCTCGCCGATCCCGTAGCAGCCCTGGGTGATAAAGTGGGCCTTCCAGGGCCCCACCCTGATGGCGTAGAGCTTCTCCTCGCGCCAGTACTGGACACTGTTCCTCGGGCCCTTCTCCGACTTGCCCAGGATCAGCCCCGAGAGATCGTAGCCATCGAGGATCCTGTCTGCAGGGGGCTTTGCTCCCGACAGCGCGCAGAAGGTCGGCAGCAGGTCCATCGTCGTACCCAGCTCCATCTGAACGGCCGGCTTCATCTTTCCCGGCCACCAGAAAACGGTGGGTTCCCGCATGCCACCCTCAAAGGTCGTCCCCTTCCCCTCACGAAGGAGCCCGGCCGACCCCCCATGGGTGTTGAACGGGAGCCAGGGACCGTTGTCAGAGGTAAAGATAACCAGGGTCTTCTCATCGATCTTCAGCTCGCGCAGGGTCGAGAGGATCTTCCCCACCCCGGCGTCGATCTCCTCGATGACATCTCCATAGATCCCCCGGCGGCTCTTGCCGCGAAATTCCTTCCCTGCGTAAAGCGGGATGTGCGGGAGGCTGTGGGCGAGGTAGAGGAAAAACGGCTTGTCCTTGTTGGCCCGGATAAATTCGACACCCTTGTCGGTGTAGCGCCCGGTGATCGTATGCTGGTTCGCCGGACGCTCAATGACCTTCGTGCCCTCTATGACCGGCACATGGTATTGCTTGATCGGAGCAACGTAGTTGGGATCTTTCCTCGCAGTCTGCCTGTAATTGGGAAAGCCCCTGCGGGCATCCATGTCATTGGAGTAGGGAATACCCCAGTAGGAATCGAAGCCATGGGCAAGCGGAAGGAACTCGGGGAGATGCCCCAGGTGCCACTTGCCGACCGCCGCAGTGGCGTAACCGACACTCTTGAGACACTCGGCAATCGTCACCTCGCTCTTCTGGAGTCCGCCCTTGGAATCCGGGAAAAGCACCCGCCGGCGGGCCGACATCATCCCGTTTCGAACCGGGAGCCGGCCGGTCAGAAGAGCCGCCCGGCTTGGAGTACAGACACTCGCCCCGACGTAGAAATTCGTCCAGCGCTGCCCCTCCGCCGCCATCCGGTCAAGATGGGGTGTTCGAATGACAGGGTTACCAAAACAACCGAGGTCCCCATAGCCAAGATCA
>CAZTRG010000268.1:0-2693 GCA_964615885.1 uncultured Planctomycetia bacterium
CCGCCAAAACCGAGCAATATAGCCAATTGCTGCCATGGGGAGATCTCTGTGGCTAATTGCCTGTGGCAAATAAGTCTCGTTTCAGGATATTCTCCGACACGAAGAGCAGCTAGAGATTTTTCTCCTTCATTCGGCACTGACTCAATATCAGTTGTAACCGGTGAGGATTCAGCGACAGGAAAAGAGGGGCTTCGTGACCCGGGTATTTGAACAATGAAGACAGTTTACGTTGGCATGTGTGCGGATGTTATCCATCCCGGTCATCTGAATATCATCAATACCGCGCGAGAGCTCGGGAAGGTGGTCGTTGGATTGCTGACCGATGAAGCCATCTCCAGCTATAAGCGGCAGCCTTTCTTTTCTTTTGAGGAGAGAAAAGCCCTGGTGGAACACATCAAGGGCGTCGATGAGGTGGTGACCCAGGACACACTCGATTACGTCGATAATCTGCGGAAGTTCCGCCCTGATTTTGTTGTCCATGGGGACGACTGGAAGGAAGGGGTTCAGAACGAGACGCGTCAGCGGGTCATTGATGCTCTTGCGGAATGGGGGGGTGAGCTGGTCGAGCCCGAATATACCGCCGGCGTATCCTCAACCCAGAAGATCACCGAGATCAATGAACAGGGTGTAACTCCAGACGAGTTGATGGATCAAATTTAAGGCCCCTGCCAGGGTGCGTTGTTGTGGCGGAGACAGTGTCCGGGAAAAAGACAGCTTGAGACGATACCTTTTTTACGTTTCGCTACCCTATTCGGTGGGCATCTTGAGGCCCTTGCAGGCCGCCATTCACGCTCGTGGGGATGAGGTTCGGTGGTTCCTCGAAGGGGTAGACACATCGGTTCTTGATTCCCGGGAGCTACTCAGCTCTACAGTGGAAGAGGTGAAGGAGTATTCACCGGAGGCCATTTTTGCTCCGGGTAACTGGATTCCGGATTTCTTTCCGGGCGTGAAGGTGCAGATTTTTCATGCCTGCGGGGTGGGGAAGAAGGGGCATTTCAGGATCAGGGGTTTTTTTGATCTCTACTGCACCCATGGATCTTCAACCACGGAACCTTTCCAGGCGCTGGCTGAGCAGCACGGACACTTCCATGTCATCGAGACCGGCTGGCCGAAGCACGATCCGCTTTTTCGAGGCCAGGCCGTTGAGCGGGCAGGCGGCTGCCCGCGTATCCTCTACGCACCGACCTTCTCTCCAAGCCTGACCAGCGCTCCAACTCTCTGTGAGACAATCGCGAGGATCTCTGAATCGGCAGGCTGGGACTGGACTGTCAAGTTTCACTCGAAAATGAGCTCTGAATGGGCTTCGCAGTATGTAGACATACAGAACGAAAACCTGCATGTCAGCGAGGACCACGACCTGATCCCGCTTCTGCACCGGGCGGACGTGGTTTTGTCCGACACCTCATCAGTGATTTATGAGGCCATTCTTGCCGACCTGCCCGTGGTGACCTTCCGGACAGATTGGCCCGGAGAGCACCTGCTTGATGTGGGTGCTCCGGACGAGCTTGCGGCTGCCCTGGCAAGGGCGCTTCAACGCCCCGAGGACCTGATGAAGCCGGCCGGGGAGTTCGTGGCCGAAATGCATCCGGCCGTCGATGGCCGGGCTTCAGAGCGTGTCCTGGAGGCAACAGACCGCCTGGTGGCCGGCGAGCTGCCTCCGCTCAAGCCGAAGCCGCTGAACCTGTGGCGACGCTGGCAGGCCAGGAGGCGGCTTGGGTATTACCGCCTCCGCTGAGTGGAAGCGCGCATCCGGCCGGGACGGAGGAGGAGGCTCAGCGGACGACTCCAGCTTCAGTTTCAGGTTGGAGCGCTTCCCGTCGCCATCGTAGGATGGCGGCTATGAAAAAAATCAACCTGACCATCCTCTTGGCCCTGTGGCAGCTGCTCCTCTCCGGCGGAGACCTTCTGTCGAAAGAGCGCCTGAACATCGTCTTTATCTTCTCCGATGACCACTCCTTCGAGGCGATCTCGGCCTATGGGGGGCGTCTCAAGGCCGTTGCGCCAACTCCGAACCTCGACCGCATCGCCAGCGAGGGCATCCGTTTTGACAATTGCTTCGTCACCACCGCCCTCTGCGGACCCAGTCGTGCTGTTATCCAGACCGGCAAGCATTCTCACCTGAACGGTTTCCTCGAGAACCATCATGTGTTCAACGGTGACCAGCAGACCTTTCCGAAGCTCCTGCAGAAAGGCGGCTACCAGACCGCCATCATCGGCAAGTGGCACCTCGGCTCGGACCCGCAGGGGTTTGATCTCTGGAACGTACTTCCCGGCCAGGGAACCTACTATGCGCCGGAATTCAAGACGCCCGCCGGCAAGGTGGAGGGGAAGCCGGGAGAATATGTGACCGAGGCGGTGGTGGAGAAGTCCATCGCCTGGCTCAAGGGGGGCAGAGACAAGAAGAAGCCCTTCATGCTGATGGTTCAGCACAAGGCCCCGCACCGCTTCTGGCTCCCGCCGGTCAAGTACCTGAAGGAATACACCAGCAAGCATTACCCCGAACCGAAGAACCTTTTTGATGACTACAAGGGACGCGGCACCCCGGCCCAGACCCAGGACATGACCCTGCGGGTGACCATGGACCTGGCCCTCGACAACAAGATGGTTCCCTTCCGGCAGGATCGCATGAATGCAGCCCAGAGGAAGGAGTGGAACGAGGTCTATGACGGGATCCGGGCCAAGGTTCTCAAGGA
>CAZTRG010000269.1:0-3961 GCA_964615885.1 uncultured Planctomycetia bacterium
CGCCCAGCCGGGACCGAGCCTGCCGGTGAAACACCTCAATGTCGATTTCGGTGCCAACGGCGACCGCAGGGATGACAAGGGGCAGCTGTGGATCTCATCGACCAACCGGTTCATGAATCACAAGCTGCTGCTGCACTACGGTATCAAGCTCATGATGTACGATGGCTGGCAGGATGCCCGCCGCAGCGCTCGCTTCACGAAGACCGAGAAGGCCGACGTTCCCTTCGTCTTCGCCTCTTCTCTCACTGGCCTCAAGAGCTGCATCCTGCCCGTGGCCCGGCCGGAGGACGGCGCCGGGACCTACAAGGTGCGGCTGGGATTCGCGGCTCCACCGGGCGACGCCTCGGGGAAGCGGATCTTCGATGTTCGCCTGAATGGAAAGACCGTCCTCGAGAATTTTGATATTGCCTCCGAAGCCGGTGCGGCGGAGACCGCGGTCTGGAAAGAATTCACCATGGAGCTCAGGGAAAACCTGGTGGTCGAGCTGGTGAGCGCGGCCGGCACACCGGCCTACGAGCAGCTTCCGCTTCTCAACGGTGTGCAGATTCTCAGGCAGGAGATGAAGGGCGGCGGGATCGCTGTTTCCGGTGATGCCTGGCTCAACCTGGAGGCTCCCGAAAAGGAGCTTTCGATAAGAGTCGGTAATTCGCATCCGGAAAGCCTGCAGGGAAAGCTCGTCCTGGAAGGCACCGGCGGGCTGGAGGCGAGGAGCGTTGCCGCTGGAAGCGTCAATATCGCTCCCTTCAGCTCCGCCGAGTTGAAAATCGCGGTCAAGGGCAAGGCTGGTATGAAGCCGGGCTTCCACCAGCTTGTGGTGAAGTTGCTGGCTGCCGATGGAAAGGTCCGCTACCAGCAGAAGATACCCGTAGAGTGGATCGGCAAGCTCTCGCGCGAGGTCGTTCGCGGGGGTACCCGGACGATCCTGAGCGAAGCTCTCCAGAAAAACTGGGGCAACCTGCTTCGGCCGCACAACCTCCGCAACGAATTCCTCTATGTTTCTGATGGGGGAGCCGGCAAGTCCGGCGGGGCAGCTACCTATCTCTGGTTCAATCTCCCGGGACACCTGAGATCGAACGCGAGCATCCAATCAGCCAGGCTCCGGCTGCAGGAGGCGAAGGAGTTCTCCCTGCTGCAGCCTCCACCGCGGGGTGCGAAACCCAGGGACGGGGTCGAGGACGTGGTTCGCCGCCTTGAGGGTCCGCCCTGGCCTGATCTGAACAAGGTGAAATACCCTGAGCTGCCGAAGCCACAGGACGGGAGCCTCCGGCTGAAAAGGAGCTCCTCGAAACCATCAGCTCTCGAGCTTGAGCTTCCCCCGCAGTGGCGGGGCGGCGGCAAAGACGGGAACATCTACTTCGTACTCGAGCCTGGAACCGCGCAGGGAACGGCCTATTGGAGCAACTCAGCTTCAAAACGCGAGCTTGCGCCGGTCCTGGTGATCGACTACGAGAAAAAATAAAATACCCCGCGACAGCCTCCTGCTCTCGGGAGGCCGTGCTGTATTCAAAAGCATCTGAAAGAGAAGATATGAATTTTACGACCTGCCTGGTTTTCACAATCGCTGTATCAGCTGTCTCATCACTCCCGGCTCTTGAAGAGGGGAAGGATATTCCCCTCGAGGCTCCCGAAGGCTGGAAAGGAGAGACCATCAGCCTGCCGCCCGGCTTCGCTCCGAGTATGAAGCTGCAGGGGCTCGAGAAGATTCGCTTCGCGCCGGGAATGTTCAAGCCCGAGTCAGAGAGCTTCTTCTCCTATGCCTTCGTCTTCCGGCTGGGGCCGAAGCAGGACCTCTCCCTGGGGACCGTCAAGAGTGAGATCCTGGTCTATTACCGCGGCCTGGCGACGGCTGTCGGCGGCGAGGGCATCGATACGGCTAAATTCACCTTTGCCCTGGAGAAGCTGAAGAGCTCCGGTAAAAAGGGAAAAGACCAGGCCGGGGTCATTGCTTCCGGCGGCGTCCTTGACTGGATTGAACCCTTTCGAACCAAGAAGCCGCAGAAGCTGCGCCTGGAGATTCATACCTGGAAGGGAAAGGCCGGCAAGTTCAGCTACCTCTTCTGCTGTGCCTCTCCCGCTGCTTTAGATAAACCGATCTGGAAAGACCTGCGCGGGGTGCGGGTGAAATTTCTCAAGGCGCGTCCGGCCGCCGCCGCTGCTGAGTCCAGCGCTGCGAACTGGCCGTCCTTTCGCGGCAAGGATGCCGCAGGGGTAGCCGATGGACAGGATCTTCCGGATGAATGGAACGCTGAGAAGGGACAGAACATCCGCTGGAAGAAGCGCATTCCCGGGCTGGCCCATTCCAGCCCGGTGATCTGGGGGGACCGCCTCTTTGTCACGAGCGCCATCAGCAGCAAGGCCGATGCCAGCTTCAAGCCGGGGCTCTACGGTGATCCCGCTGCCGATGCAGACAACTCGAAGCATCGCTGGATGCTCTACTGCCTCGACAAGAAGACCGGCAAGACCACCTGGGAGAGGCTTGCGACTGAGGGCTCGCCCCGGGAGAAGCGCCACATCAAGGCGACCTTCGCCAACTCCTCGCCGGCGACCGATGGACGCTACGTGGTCGCCTTCTTCGGCTCCCAGGGACTCTTCGGCTTCGATCTCGATGGAAAGAAGCTGTGGTCGAAGGATCTCGGGCGACTCGATGCGGGAGCCCATGATCTTCCCGAATACGAGTGGGGCACGGCCAGCTCCCCGGTCATCTACGGGGACCTGGTGATCGTCCAGTGTGATGTGCAGAAGAAGTCCTTCATCCTCGCCGTGGATGTAAAGACCGGCGAGACCCGGTGGAAGACCGATCGCGACGAGCTGCCATCGTGGGGAACCCCGGCGATTGTCGAGGGACCGAAGGGGCCGGAGCTCGTCACCAACTCATCGAATTTCATCCGGGGCTACAATCCCCTCACCGGTAAGGAGCTCTGGCGGCTCGGCGGCAGCTCGAAGATTACCGCCCCGACACCGGTGTTCGCCGATGGGCTGATTGTCGTCTCGAGCGGGCGGCACCCTGAAAGGCCGATCTTCGCGGTGCGCGCCGGCTCCCGTGGGGACCTCACGCTGGCAAAGGGCAAGACCTCCAGCGCCGCGGTGGCCTGGAGCATGGTGCGCCGCGGTCCCTATATGCCGACCCCGGTCATCTACAAGGGGCTGCTCTACGTCCTGCACAACAACGGCCTGTTTGACTGCTACGAGCTCGCCACCGGCAAGGAGATCTACCGACAGCGTCTTCGCCACGGCGGCAGTGGCTTCAGCGCCTCTCCGGTGGCGGCCGATGGAAAGCTCTACCTGCCGAGCGAGGACGGGGACATCTTTGTCATCAAGGCCGGCCGTGAGTTCAAGCAGCTGGCCAGGAACCCGGTGGGTGAATTCCTGATGGCGACCCCGGCGCTCTCAGACGGGACCCTCTACGTGCGGGCTCACCATCATCTCCTGGCGATCGGACGCTGAGCATCAGCGGATGAACTGCTGGACGGCGTCGGCTCCGAGGCCGACCTCCTCGAAGTGCGCCTTGCACATCTCGATCTTGGTGTGGACATCGTCGTGTCCGATCGGCTGGTCATTTTCATCGAAATAGATCAGCGCCCCGCAGACGTGAAAGAGGGTGATCATCTCTTCCTCAGTTTCATCGACGACGAGGGTGTGGACCTCACCCGGAGGTTCGAAGACGTAGGTTCCCTCGGTGGCGACCCAGTCGTGCTCGAGGTAACGCCAGGATCCCTTGATGACGTAGCCGTGGACAGGAGCAGGATGCCGATGGCGGGTGAAGACGCCCGAGCGCGCCACCTTCAGGAGGTTGACCCACTCCCCGTTGACGGTGTTGAGCAGCAGGGGGCGGAACCAGACCTTGTCGGCCTGGGGAACCCAATACCTGTCGTCCTCGGGCATCGCCTGGGTGACAAAATCAGGAATGGCGTGGGATGCTTCAAGGGAGGGTTTCATGGGCTTGTCCTCTGGGCGAAGGGAG
>CAZTRG010000270.1:0-2543 GCA_964615885.1 uncultured Planctomycetia bacterium
ATTCTCGGTTGCTACAGTGGAAATGTAACCCTGCGCGGCGGCGGCCCGGGTGGAGGAGGAAGGCCCCCACCCCCCGGAGGTGGTGGAAGACCGCGTCCACGGCCCCGCTAAGGCCTTCGAGCCAGGACCCTCTCAGATGAACCGCTTTCAACCCTCCAGGTGCTTCAGGATCTGCTTACTGCCTGTTGTAATGCTGGTGCTCTCCTGCGATAAGCAGGCTGAGCAATCCGTGGCTGTTTCGCAAAAGGAGGCTGTCCCCCCCAGCGATTCCCCTGCCGCCGCAGTGCAGGAGGAGCCGGCCGGGCCCGCGCTTGAATCCACCGATCCACGGCTGCAGAAGAAGAGCGGACGATTTGCCTTCGAGGGGAGCCCCTTCACCGGCTCGGTAACGGAGCGCTATGAGGACGGCTCCCTGAAAAACAGGATCTCCTACCGGGAAGGACTCAAGGATGGCCCCTACCAGGCCTGGTGGCCCGGCGGTGGTTCCAGGCTGGCGCTGAGCTACAAGCGCGGCCGCAAGTACGGTCTCCAGGAGGCCTGGTGGGAAAACGGCAACCGGCGCTACACCCTCAGCACCTTTCCCGGGGGCCCGGAGGGGAAAAAAGAAGAATGGTTCGAAAACGGCCAGCGATACCGTCTGATGAATTACAAGGGAGGCCGTGAAGATGGCCTGCAGCTCGGCTGGTACCGCGATGGAAAGCGCCACTTCAACTATGTCTACCGGGCTGGAAGACGCTACGGACTGCCCGGCAAACGAATCTGTGAAGGCGGCGAATGAACCCCATGTTGAGATCCATCTCCATCCTGCTCCTCGCTTCGGCCCTGGCCACGGGCGGCTGCGGCAAACCGGCAGGAAAAATTGTGGAGCGTCCACCCTCCAGGCTGCCGGTCTACAACAGCAGGATCATGCAGCCGGTCTGGCTCCATGAAGACCCCGTCCCTGAGAAGGACATCCACCACGTACTCCCTTTCAGCTTCACAGACCAGCAGGGGAAGGGAAAGTCCCTGGCCGACCTCGAGGGGAAGATCTACGTCTCCTACTTCTTCTTTGCCAGCTGCTCGGGAATCTGCCTCAAGATGGCCGAAGAGCTCAAGCGGGTGCAGGACTTCTTCAGTGAACACGAGGAGGTTCGCATTGTCGGCCACTCGGTGACCCCCGGGATTGACAGCGTCACAGCACTGGAGGCCTACGGAAAACAGAAGGGGATCAACCCGGAGAGATGGCACCTGCTTACCGGGGATAAGAAGGAGATCTTCGACCTCGCCCGCAAATCCTATTTCGCGGTGACCGACGGCAAGGATGACGACTACAAGAACCTGATCCATACCGAGAACCTGGTGCTCGTCGACAAGGAGAAGCTGATTCGCGGCGTCTACAACGGAACCTACCCCCAGGACGTCAACCGCCTGATGGAAGACATCGCCGTGCTGCTTACCGAACAGGCTGGAAGCGCTGAAAAGCGCTGAAACAGCCTGTTGCGGTGGTTTTCAGGCAGGCCGCAGAAGCCGGAACAAAGCCCTGCAGCCTCGTCTATTGTCGTGCCGCCCGCGCTGGTGTTCAATGTGCCCTGTGAATACCCCGGCAGACAGGATCGTCCAACCCACCTGCAAGCTGCCGGTATCCACAGGATAGAAAGCCGAGACACCACGACATGAGTCCTGAAGTGAAGCTGAAAGAGCCCCCTTCCCTGGTGATCCTCGCGCTCTACGCACTCATCTCCGTTGTGCTGACCTGGCCGCTTGCCGCCCATTTCACCAACCACATACCGGCCGGCAACAATGATCTCTTTCAGAACTACTGGAACTTCTGGCTGTGGAAGACCTCGCTCTTTGAGCAGGGCGCCTCTCCCTATTCGACCGAGCTGCTTTTTTCGGGAACGGAGACCTCGCTGGCTTTTCACACCCACTCACCAGCCAACACCCTGCTGACCCTGCCCTTCCTGCTGTTCCTTGGCGAAGCCGCTGCACTCTCGCTGGCCACCCTCTTCGGCTTCATCCTCGCCGGCTTCGGTGCCTACCTGCTGGCGAGGGAGCTGCTCGGTGACTGGCGCGGTGCCTTCCTCGCGGGAGTGCTCTTCGCCTTCTTCCCGCAGCACTTCGAGCAAAGCCTCGAGCACCTGAACCTCTCGAGCTACGGGGCGATGCCCCTCTTCCTGCTCTGGATGATCCGCGCCATCCGAGAACCATCGAGCCGCGCCTGGATCTACTGCGGCCTCTTCTTCGCGCTCAACTGTCTCTTTGCCTGGCACAACGGCCTGATGATACTGCCGGGCGCGCTGGCGCTCTTTATCCTCGAGCTGGTGAAACGCCCGCGGGAACACAAGCTCATCATCACCGGTGGCGTGATCGCCGCCCTCGTGGCTATCATCGTCTGCCTGCCTTTTGCCTGGGCCATGCTCAGCGATATCGTCACCGGCGCGGGATCTCCCACCAAGCCACAGATCAACAAGCCCCTCGACCTGTCCTTCCTGGCTGTCCCCTCGAGCCAGCACTCCCTCTTCGGCCCCATGGTTTCAGGCCTTCACGATCTATACTGGAGCTAC
>CAZTRG010000271.1:0-2847 GCA_964615885.1 uncultured Planctomycetia bacterium
ATCCAGGTAGGGGATGAGATGAAATTGCTGGAATACGAAGCCGATGTTCTCAGCACGAAATTGTGCCCGGCCATCCTGGCCCAGGGAATAGAGATCGGTTCCGTTGACCTCGACAGCTCCACTGGTGGGCTCGAGCAGGCCCCCGGCGGCCATGAGGAGGGTTGATTTACCGCAGCCGCTGGGCCCCCGGACGGTTACCAGCTCTCCAGCGGAGACCTCAAGGCTGACATCTCGCACGGCGTGGACTTCACCGGCTGCCGAGGGGAATGACTTGCCCAGCTGTTTGATGGAAAGGACGGTGCTCATATGCTGTTTCTTTCAGTCCTGTGGACTCTTGCGCAGGATGGCGAAGCCCGTCAGGATGATGACCGTGAACATGGCTCCCAGGGCGATCAGGAACACCCTGGCCGGGGAGCCCTCGGTGGTGACCTGCGGCTCCACATCCTCTTGCTGCCCGGCGGGTGCTTCATTTTTTTGCAGGGTCACTTCTTCCTCTGCGGGAATCGGGTCGATGGTGACCTCACTGTAGCCGAGCTCGAATTCTTCAAAGCCGCCCAGTCCGGCGAGCTCTTTCGGTTTTTTCTTCTCTCCCTTGATGCTGCGCAGCACCTCGGGGTCAAGCGGGTCGAAGCCGAGCTGCAGGGTGGCCATGGCGCGGATCTCGACGCCCCAGGTCAGCGGGATGGCCTTGCCGATGAGCCACACCGGGGAGGTTGTACAGGAGCAACTGCGGCCGAGCATCTCGAGCAACTCGCCCATCTTTTCGGCATCGACATTTTCGCCCTCGAGTGTCGGCCCCCGGGTTTCCCCGCGTCCGGCCAGGGCCAGGGCCCGCACCGGCCGTTCCTTTTCTCCTTCACCGGGGAGGACCCCGAGGCTCCAGAGAACGATTCTTTCCTCTGCTTTCTCCGGGTCGAGGGTGAGGATGAGTGGGGCGGTGTCGATTGATTTGTTGAGCTCCGTCTTTTTGCCGACCACGCCGGCGGCCGCAAGCTCGATGCCGCTGAGCGCCTCGGCGTTCTCCTTCTTGTCGGTTCCCGGGACAAAAACGATAACGCACCAGTTCTTGACGAGCTTTTCCTGCAGTCCGCGACGCAGGGGAGATTCCACCACGGGGCCCATCAACTCCATGATGGTATCGAGCGGCTTGTCCTTAAGCGCAAGCTGGCCGAGCTCAAGGGCCTCTCCCGATGGGGAGAACAGGATGGCCGCCGGCAGCAGGGAGTCGTCGCTGTAGGCCTCCTGGAACTCGGTGGGAACCTCGTTCTTCTCGGGGCCGTCAAGCTCGACGACCCGGGCGACAACGTTTGAGTCCTGCAGCCAGGATGCCGCGGCGTTCTTGACCGCCTCTGCGAGCTTGTCGTTTCCGGGGGTTGTTGAGGTCGACAGGAATACCAGCCGGAAGGGCACCTTGGAGCCGCGTCCGATGAAGGCTGAATCCCGGATCGAGTAGGGGCAGGCTGTAAGGATGGTGGCGCAGAGGAGGCCGCCGGCTGCAGCGGCCATCGTTATCAGTGGTCTCAGCGTTTTCATTTGGACACGATCACTTTTTATTTACCGGGGCTGCCCGCGGATTGCTGCAATGCAGTTCTTTTTCACCTGCGGCCATATTAGCGGTTTGTACCCGCGTACGCTACATCAAGGGATGGTCACGTATTGTACCGAGGGGGGGGCTGTTCTATATTGGTGCGCTCAGCGTCCATTTTGAGCGGGCGTAGTTTTTTCACAGGAAAACGACATCATGAACAGCAGCAAAGTTTTTCTTAGTTCCTTCATCCTGGTTATCGCGATCGTCTACCTGATGTTACGTGGTGGCGGCCAGGGAGAGAATATCGGTGAGCTGCATCTCTACTGCGCCGCCAATATGCGCAAGCCGATGGAGGAGCTGGCGAAAAGTTATTTTGAGAAGTACAAGGTCACCATCGAGGCCGATTACGATGGCTCCGGCAGCCTGCTGGGTAAGATGCAGGCTGAGGCCCGCGGCAGCAGTAAGGAAAAACGCGGTGATCTCTATCTCGCCGCTGATGACTCCTACATTATCAAGGCCCGTGAGAAAGGACTTGTCGCTGAGAGCCTGCCTGTGGCCTACATGCGCCCGGTCATAGCTGTCCGCAAAGGCAATCCGAAGAAGATCCGCAGCGCTGAGGATCTGCTCGGAGAAGGCCTCAAGGTGGCGGTCTGCAACCCCGACCAGGCCGCCGTTGGGCGCAGCGCCCGCCGGGCTCTCGGGGAGAGTGGACTCTGGAGCAGCCTGGAAAAAAAAGTGACGGTCATGAAGCCGAAGGTTACCGACCTGGCCAATGATGTGAAGCTGGGAACGGTGGACGCGGCGATCGTCTGGGACTCGACCGTGGCCATGTACCCGGAGCTGGAGGCTGTAGGAGATCCTCTGCTGGACAAGGAAAAGGTCAACGTAACCCTGGGCGTGGTGAGCTCATCGAGAGATGCTTCATCTGCACTTCGTTTCGCCAGGTTTGTCGCAGCTAAGGATGTGGGGCGCAAGGCATTCAGCCGGCATGGCTTCGAGGTGCCCGACGGTGATAAATGGGAGGAGACCCCGGAGCTGGTCGTCTGGAGCGGTTGAGTGATCCGCCTGGCGATCGAGGCGAGCGTCAAGGAGTTTCGCGAGCGCGAGGGAGTCAGGGTATCTACGATCTTTGGCGGCTGCGGATCGCTGACGGCCCAGATGAAACCCCTCTGGAACAAACGTGGCTTTCCCGATGTCTACTTCACCTGTGACAGGGTCTACATGGACAACGTCAGAGACTGGTATTTTTCCAGTGAAGATGTTTCCGATACAGACATGGTCATCCTCGTTCCGTAGGGAAATCCCCGCATGGTTAAGGG
>CAZTRG010000272.1:0-15879 GCA_964615885.1 uncultured Planctomycetia bacterium
CGTTGAGGATGCCTGAGAAGTTGGTGGAGTGGTTGCGGTATTGGTTGCGGGATTGGACGAGGCCTTCGTCGCCGTAGTCGATGCTGCCGACGACGCTGGTGACGCTGCCGTCGTCGAAGGTGAAGCTGCTGGTGTGGCGAACCCGCACGATGCCAGTTTCGTCCGCGGCGATGTCAATGAGGACAAGATCATCGACATCTCTGACTCGGTTGCTGTAATCAGCTATCTCTTCCTTGGTGAAGCCCGTCCTTACTGCCTGGATGCCGCTGATGCCAATGACGATGGAAACGTTGATATTTCTGACACGCTGCGGATCCTCAGCCACCTGTTCAACGGTGGTGAAGCATTGCCGCAGCCATTCCCCGCCCGCGGTTTCGATTCCACTGTGGACGGACTCTTCTGCGACGATGGCGGTCTCTAAGCGACCGGGTCAAAGAGGATAAAAAGGGCCCCGTTTTCAGCGGGGCCCTTTTTCTTTCCCTGCCAATTTCCAGGGTTTCGGAATCCCCTCCAGGCTGAAAAAAGAGGCTTGTGTGAGGGCCGTATCTGGGCTTTTTTGTATTTAGATTTTCATTCCTGCAGGAATTCGCGAGACCTATCCATGATTTTCTCTCTCTATTCACGGCCTCCCCAAAAAATGGCACCCCTCTTTATAGTTTTCTGTATCGCTCTGCATGCTCCTGGTTATTGTTTCTCCCAGGAGAAAAACCTGCCGGTTGACAGGAAGGGGCTCGAGAAGCTGGGTGAAAAAACTGCCCTTGAATCCGGGGTTACGAACTATCTCGATTCAGCCCAGGTCAGGGGGGTAGTCCGGAGTGGAACCAAGGAAGGACTCCAGGTCGATTTCTCCCATGTGAAGCAGCTCACCAATGGCGAAAAGATCGATTCGGAAAAAATATACGGGGTTATCTATGCCGGGCCCTATCCCTTTGAGAACAAGGAAACCGGTTTCAAGTACAGGCGCTACCGGGTTGGTGCCTCCATCGTAAAAGGAAAGGCGGTTCTGAATCCCGGCACCTTGCTGAAGCCACCTCTGAACAGTGAGGGCTGGACGGATTCCGGACAGCTCGGGGTTTCCTTTAGCATCTTCAGCATGCAGGAGGGAAAGGACCGCCGGCTTGGCAGCTACACCACGATGCTCGCCTTCAGGAAGAAAGGCGAGCTGTACCTCCGTGTTCCGGCCCTGGTGGAAGGCCCTCTTGTGAACCTGGCCTCCAGTGATGACCCCACTAGTGTAACGGTCTCCTTCATCAGCGAAGAGAAGGTCAAGGGGAAGGTGATTGTCTCAGGAGGCAAAGCCGGAAAGCTGGTGTTCGAGGACAGCGAGCCCCGGCTTCAACATGAGATTCTCCTCAAAGGTCTCCAGCCGGCTACCACATACCGCTACAGGGTCCAGGTCGGTAACTTCCTCTCTCCGCCGACAGAGCTGAGGACCGCGCCGGTGAAAGGTTTTCAGTCGGTTCGTTTTGCCTACCTGGGGGATACTCGCGGAGGATACGGAGGAGGACTGAGAAGCCATATGGGGGTCAATTTCTCTACCCTTGAAAGGCTCTGCAGTATTGCTTATGCGAAGGGTGCTCAATTCATGGCTGTCGGGGGCGACCTCGTGAATGGGTATACAGCGGTTCCCGGTGATTTTAACCTTCAGCTGCATGCCTGGAAGCAGGCTGCTTCAGGGTTCTGGGGCCAGCGCCCGGTCTACGCCGCCATGGGGAACCATGAGGCCCTGATGCGGGTCTTCAAGGACGACAGCCAGTACGGTGTTGAGGTAGATCGCTGGCCCTATGATACCGAAAGCGCCGAGGCGGCCTTTGCGAGCTGCTTTGCCCATCCCCGCAACGGTCCGGAAGTCTCGGATCCCAGGAGGCCGACCTATAAGGAAAACGTCTATTCCTTCCAGTACGGGTCTGTGAAGAACATTGTCTTCAACAACAACTACTGGATGTCCAACCAGCCAAAGCTCTATGGCGGCTCGCCTGAGGGCTACCTGCTCGATGACCAGCTGAAGTGGATCGAGGCGGAGCTCGAAAGCGCAGAGGCTGACCCAAGCGTCCAATATGTATTCCTGATCGCCCAGGAGCCGGTCTTTCCCAATGGGGGGCATCTCAAGGATGGGATGTGGTATTTCGGCGATAACCGAGTTCGTGCGGCGGCATTCACAGATGGGAAGCTTGCAGCTGAAAAGGAAGGGATGATCGAGGTGCGAAACCGGTTTGTCAGGATGGTTTCGGGCCACAGGAAGGTCGCTGCAGTGCTTGGGGCCGACGAGCATGCCTACCACAGGTTGCTGGTGACCAGGGAAGTGCCGGTGGGGGTGATGGAAAAGGATGACAAGGACAAGAGCGGAAAGATCGACCTCGATAAGAAGGAAACCTGCTCGCCTCTGCCGGGCTTGAAGTTCAGCACCTGGTTTCTTGTCAGTGGGGGAGGTGGCGCTCCTTTTTACGCCGAAGAAGAGGCCCCCTGGAATCTCTACTGGACCTCGAAGGCCAATCCTGCCGAAACAAGACGGGGCTTCTATTATTCCTCCCAGGAGAACATCCTCATCATCGATGCCACCAGGAACAGGATTTCCGCAGAGGTGTACAACCTGCATGGGGAGCTGATCGACAAGGTCGAGGACCTGCTTGGCAGTGCAGGGAGACGCTAGGCAAGCTGTCCTTCCTCATCCTGCAGAGGGGCTCAGTCGAGGCCGAAGTAGTCCAGGATACGGGAGCGTATATCTGCCGATTGAGTCAGCTCGAGAACATCGAGCAGCCGGCGCAGGTCGCGCTGGCGTTTTTCCTCGATTTCTTCCGGGCTGATCTCTCCATCGCCAGGGGGACGGATAAACCTGTAACGGCCGGTGGAATCGGCCTGCTCGATAATCCCCCTTTTTTCGAGTCCGATCAGGCAGTATTCCGCCCGGCGGTCGCCCCGGTTTCTTCCGGTCAGTTTTTCTCGAAGTTCATCGGCATCGAGGGAGCCATTTGGACTGTTGGAGATCTCCAGTGCTGCAAGTTCAAGCAGGTCAGCAGAGGGGTTCATCCATTCGATGAATTCCTGCTGGATACCGAGGTCGCTCTTCTCATAAAGCAGTCGGCACCGGGAAGCGGCTCCATCTCTTCCTGCCCGGCCGATTTCCTGGTAATAGGATTCTATTGAGCCGGGGATCTGGGCATGGGCGATATAACGGATGTCAGGCTTATCGACTCCCATGCCGAAGGCGTTCGTGGCCAGCAAGATCAAGCCATCACCCGGTACAGATGTAGTGAACCGGTCGTAATCCTTCTTCTTTTGTGCCGGCTCCAGTTTCCCGTGGTAGATCTCGACACGACCAGCGCCCCAGGCGGACCTCAGCTCATCAGCGTGCTGCTCCAGGGTCTTGATCAGTGAGTAGTAGACGATCCCGGTACCACCGGCCTTTGCCAGCTTGATGATCTGCTCAAATTTTTCCGTGTCGGACCAGACCTCCTCTGCCTCCAGCTCGAGATTGGGACGGTCGATTCCCTCTGCGAAAAGCTTCAATTCTGTCTTATCAAGTTCCAGCACCTCCCGGATGTCCGCTCTTACCTGGCGGGTGGCCGTCGCAGTAAGCGCAATGGTCTGGGGGTATCCCAGCACCTGTCTGAATTCACCGATCTCGCTGTAGGCAGGTCTGAAGTCATGTCCCCACTTGGTGATGCAGTGGGCCTCATCGATGGCAAGGAGCTTCACTCCACCGGGGACCTTTTCCAGGGCCTGGCGGAACTCCTCCTTGTACATGCGCTCAGGGGTTGCATAGATCAATTCGTATTCGCCATTTGCAAGGGCTTCATAGCGCTGGTTGCGTGTCTTGCTGTTGAGCGTTGAGTTGATGTACTCCGCAGCGATCCCTTTCTTTTTCAAGGCAGCTACCTGGTCTTCCATCAGCGCTATGAGCGGGCTGAAGACCAGGGTGACTCCTGCTGCTTCGAGGGCCAGGGCGGGGAACTGGAAGCACAGGCTCTTGCCGGACCCCGTCGGCATGACAACCAGGGCATGTTTGCCCTGCATGACATGATCGATGACCTCCCCCTGCAGCGGATAGAAGCTGCTGAGAGCGAAACGGTCCTCCAGGATGGGTAGGTATTTATCCTTCATTTTCTCTTCTGGATCCCAGGTGGACTCCCCCCGGCCTGGCAGCCCTGCGAGACGCAACTGCACATTTGGTAAGGGTTTCCAGCTTCACCATGTGGGGCAGGCTTTTACCTTTTTTGGACGAAATCGCGGTCAGTAGTATAGAATAGAATAGGTTGAGATGACTTTAATTAGGGTCTTTGGCGAACTTGCAAGCTGCTGCAATTCTGCGGCTGTTTTTCTTTTTGAGCTTACCTGCAGGACAAGAAATGAATCCGCTTCAAACCGGCCTTCGAGGCCTTTTAGTTGTTTGCTTCTTTATCCTCATTGCCTGTGCAGGCCGGGTTGCGGCGCAGGGCCTGCTGATCACTGAATTCCAGGCTTTCAACGAGACGACGCTTGCCGATGAAGATAACGAGTATCCTGATTGGATCGAGATATTCAACTCGGGAGAATCAGCAGTTAACCTCGATGGCTACTATCTGACCGACAGCATCGAGGACCTGGCGAAGTGGCAGTTCCCCGCGGTGACCCTCGAGGCGGGCAGGTTCCTGATTGTATTCGCGTCGGGAAAGGACCGCAGGAATCCGGCCTCTGAGTTGCACACCAATTTCAGCATCGAGAGGAATGGCGGCGAGATCCTCGTTCTCATTACTCCGGATGGATCGACAGTGGTCTCCGGGTATACAGAAATTCCCGAACAGCTCGAGAATGCCTCCTTCGGGATGGCGACCGACTCGACCTTTTCGACTCTCCTGGGGGAGGACGCCACTGTCAGGGCCATCGTCCCAACAGGTGGTGTTATTGGCAATCTCTGGAGGGCTCCTGATTTTGATGACAGCGGCTGGGTTGCGGGTACCTCAGGCGTCGGTTTTGAGGGCAGCAGCAGCGCCGGCTACGACCCCCTGATCGGGACCGATCTGGAGACGGGAATGTACCGGATCAATGCAACAGCCTACATTCGCTATGAGTTCGAGGTCGCCAACCCCCAGGCGCTCGACCTGCTGACCCTGGAGATGAAATACGATGACGGCTTCGCAGCATTCCTGAATGGGGAATTGGTTGCGAGCGCCAATTCCGAGTCTCCCGAGACGCTCACCTGGGACTCGGATGCGACCCGGAGTCATTCCGACCGCCTCGCGGTTGAATACGAGGAGTTCGACATCTCCGAGCGGATATCCAGCCTGCGGGTGGGACGGAACGTCCTGGCGATCCACGGGATGAACACCTCGCAGACGAGCAATGACTTCCTGATCTTTCCGCGGATTCGTGCCGTGGAGGTGGGGGAGATCCAGCCGGAGGTGCGCCAGTATTTTGATGTGCCTTCACCGGGTGCGCCGAACAACGAGGGGTTCGCCGAGGTTGCGGAAAAACCGGCCTTCTCCCGTGAGAGCGGCGCCTATACGGGCTCGCCGACGGTTGAGCTGAGTACGGAGTCTGAAAACGCCGTCATTCGCTATACGACTAATGGCTCGGTTCCCGATTCAAGCTCTACCCTCTACACCCAGCCGATCACCGTCTCCGGTGCTATTGAGATCAGTGCCAGGTCTTTTGAGGAGGGGAAGTTGCCCAGCCCGACAAAGAAAGAGACCTACCTGCTGCTCCATTCAAGTGTCAGCAATTTCTCATCCAACATTCCTGTCGTTGTGATCAACACCTTCGGCAGGACGATCGGAGACACCTGGACAGAGGGCTATGCCCTGATCGTGGAGCCAGGTGAGGATGGCCGGGCCAGGATGACGAATGAACCCCACTACATCGGCAAGTCTGCTTTCAAACGCAGGGGGTCGAGTACCGGCGGCCGGCAGAAGCTGTCCTTCAGCTTTGAGGCCAGGAACTCAGAGGGTGAGGACAAGGACGTCCAGATCTTCGGTTTCCCCGAAGAATCTGATTATGTCATGTACGGCCCCTATAATTTTGACCGTGCGCTGATGCGTAATGCCCTGATGTACGAGCTCAGCAACCAGTCCGGGCGTTGGGCCGCGCGTCCGAGGTTTGTAGAGTGCTACCTCCACACGAGGTCCGGAGCGATCTCTTCCACGAGCTACTGGGGCGTCTATGTGTTCATGGAAAAGATCAAGCGCAACAGCGGCCGGGTGGACATTGCCAAGATCACCCAGCAGGACAATACAGCCCCGGAGGTCAGCGGTGGCTATATCATGAAGATCGACCGCCTCGATCCCGGCGATGCCGGCCTCAACGGAGCCGGGGGGCAACGCCTTGGCTGGGTAGAGCCCAAGGAGAGAGAAAAAACCAACCAGCAGGCCGCCTGGCTGGCGAGCTTCTGCAACAGCATGCGCGGCACCCTCAATCCGAATACGATCATCGACAATGATGGGCAATATATCGATGTCGGGTCCTGGATCGACCACCACATCCTCAATGTCTACCCGAAGAACGTCGATGCGTTCCGCCTCAGTGGCTACATGTTCAAGGATCGCGATGGACCTCTGCATATGGGCCCGGTCTGGGATTTTGACCGGACCATGGGTTGCGCCGATGACGGGCGCGCAGCGGACCCCGTTTCCTGGAATAATGCAGGTGGCGATGGCGGGACCCGCTATTTCCAGTTCGGCTGGTATTCTCCGCTCTTCGGCAACCAGCCGCCGACCGGTTCCAGTGCCTGGGCGCGAGCCTACAGGCTGCGCTGGGGCCAGCTTCGTAACGGGCCCCTGAGCACGGATAATGTCATGGGGATCATTGACGAGTGGGGGGCCCTGCTCAATGAATCCGCGACCCGGAACTTCAACAAGTGGGGCGGGGTCAGACCTCGCTTCGGAAGTTTCCAGGGAGAGGTCAACCACCTCAAGAACTGGCTGACAAGGCGTGGGGACTGGATGGACTCTCAGCTTCCGGTACCTGTTCCCGCCCCTGAGCTGTCTCCAGGCGGGGGACTCGTTGACTCCGGTACTGAGGTCGAGATCACCGTTGATTCTCCCGATGCTTCGCTCTATTACACCCTCGATGGGAGTGATCCCCGTTCCGGTGTAAATCCCTCCGCCTCGGCCGTTCTTTACGATGCGCCGATTACCATTACCGGGAATACGCTTCTCAGTGTCCGGGCAAGATATGAGCAGTCGGTCTGGAGCTCGGTTATTACCGCGACCTATGTCACCTCGATCCCAGCCCTGACCATCACCGAGTTCATGTACAACCCACCGGCGGCAACGCCCGCCGAGGACCCCAACGATGAGTTCTCTACCACCAACCTGGAATACATCGAGATCAAGAACGTTGGAGCCGAGCAGGTCGAGCTGACAGGGGTTCGTTTCGGAAGGGGGGTTACCTTTGATTTCAGCGATGCTCTTGTTGACACCCTCGGTGCCGGCCAGGCAGGTGTCATCGTCAACGAGCCGGAAGCATTTATTGCCCGCTACGGGGAAGACGTTCTCATTCTCGGAGAGTACCGCGGCAGCCTCAGCAACAGGGCAGAGACAATCCAGCTGCGCGGCCCTCTCGGCCAGCCGATCTTGGAGTTCAGGTATGAGGCGGCCTGGCATCCTTCCACCAATGGCCAGGGCTACTCAATGGTCAATGTCGATCCAGATGCCCCGGTTGAGAGTCTCGGTGAGGCTGCCTCCTGGCGCCCCAGTGAGCTTCCCCTGGGAACTCCAGGGGTCCACCCCGGTGGTGAGCCGGAGCCCGCAGGCGGGCTGCAGCTGGGAGGAGACCTCGACCAGGATGGAGGACTCAGCATTACCGATGCGGTGATCCTGCTTCGATTCCTTTTCCAGGCCGACGGCATCCGCCTGCCTTGCGGAGTAAATGGACTGGAGGAAGAGGGCAACCAGACCCTCCTCGATAATGACGGCAGCGGTTCGGTGAATATCACCGATGCCGTTCACATGCTGAGCTTTCTCTTCCAGGGTGGCGGTCCCCCGGCACTCGGTACTGAGTGTGTCCGGATGATCAACTGTCCCGACGTCTGCAGGGCAGAGTAAGCTTTTACAGTCCGGGATCCAGTCGGCGGCCCAGGCGGTCCGGCTCAGCGGTGCCTGTAGACGATCCGCCCGCGGGTGAGGTCGTAGGGGGACAATGCGACGATGACCTTGTCGCCAGGCATGATCCGGATCCGGAATTTCCGCATTTTGCCGGCGGTGTAGGCCATCACGACCATCCCGTTATCCAGCTCGACTCGGAAGTTTGCGTTTCGAAGCTGCTCGAGAACCGTGCCGTCAATCTCGATCGCATCGCCATCCTCTTTGCGTTCCCGTACGGGAGCAGCGGTGGGGGTGTTCTTCTTGGCCTTGGCACCTTTTCCCTTGGCGCTGGGCCACTTCTTCTTTTTCTTGACCATGTGTTGTCCCTGGAACCCGTTATCCCTCCTCCTGCAAACACAGCGGGGGGTGCGAGAACGGGCAGGTTCCGCAGAACCTCCTTAGTAGATGTAAAGAATAGGGAATCCGGAGCCATTATTCAAATAGCCTGCCGTGGAAAAAAGGGTGTATTCTCCGCCGGGGAAACAGTCTTTGTGGGTGGAGAATTGCCCGATCATGTAAAATGAGGCTTCTCTGGTGGTCTGGCGCCTGTTTTCACTTACCTGGGATCTGAGGAAATTTATCGATGCAAACTAGGCTGGTCTTTTCGTTGTTCCTGGGTATTGTCCTGGCCGGTTTTGAAGTCACCGCGCAGGATGACAAGCCCGGAAGCCTCCCTGATATCGTTATCGTTTTAGCCGATGACCAGACCTGGAATGATTCCGGCTGTTACGGCAACCCCCAGGTGAAGACTCCGAACATCGACCGGTTGGCGGCGCAGGGAATGCGTTTCACCAGGGCCTTTACCGCAACCGCGATGTGTGCTCCCACCCGGCAGCAGCTTTACACGGGGCTTTTCCCGGTTCGAAACGGAGCCTATCCCAATCACAGCAAGGTGAAGCCGGGGACCCGCAGCATGGTGCATTTCCTGCGCGAGCGCGGCTACCGGGTTGGCCTCAGCGGCAAGAAGCACTTCGGCCCGGCGGCCTCTTTCCCCTTTGAGATGGTCCCCAAGGGCCGGCTGGGAAAATTTATCGGGGGCAAGAAGGGGGAGCCTTATTGCCTGGTCGTCACCTCCAACAGTCCTCACCTGCCCTGGAGTGCAGGGGACTCATCTGTTTACGATCCCGCCAGCCTGAGGATCCCACCGAAGTTTGTCGATACGCCCCAGACTCGCAACGCCCTCTCCAGGTATTACGCTGAGATTACCGACTTCGACCGGGAGCTGGGCGAATGCATGGCGGCGGTCAAGGAGCATGGCCGCGAAGAGGACACGATCTTTATCTATACCAGCGAGCAGGGGGCCCAGTTCCCCGGGGGCAAGTGGACCTGCTACGATATGGGACTCCATGTCGCCATGGTCGTTCGCTGGCCGCGCCGGGTCAAGGCAGGCAGTGTCAGCGATGCCATGGTCCAGTACGTGGACGTGGTTCCGACCCTCCTTGAGGCTGCCGGGGGGCAGCAGGTCAAGGGGCTCGATGGGAAGAGCTTCCTGGGTGTCCTGCAGGGCAGAACCGAAAAGCATCACGAGATGGTCTTCGGCGTTCATACTACCCGGGGGATTATCAACGGATCTCCCTGCTACCCCATCCGCTCGGTACGAACTGCGACCCACAAGTACATCTGGAACCCGAAGTATACCGAGCCCTTCAGGAATGTCCTGATCGGCGGTGGAGACAAGGGCGGGTACTGGAAATCATGGGTTGAGCTGGCAAAGACTGACGAGAAGGCCCGCAGGATTGTCGAGGGCTACCAGCGCCGGCCCGAGGTTGAGCTCTATGATCTGCGCACTGATCCCTTTGAACAGAAAAACCTCGCAGGCACCCCGGGACTGCAGGGGCTTGAAAAGTCTCTGCGGTCGAGCCTGGATGCCTGGATGCTGCAGCAGGGCGACAAGGGAATCGAGACGGAGCTTAAGGTGAAGGCGCACCGGAGTGTCAGCGGCGAGGCGAAGAAGGGCGGCAAGTCGAAGGAGAAAAAGCGGGGCAGGGGGAAGAAGGCCAGCACGCCCCTCAGGGCTTCGTGAGGTAGGGGCCTTTTCGGGCCTCTGCGTAGAGCTTCTTCCACTCTGCTGAGCCGTCATCCTCCAGGAGGCGGGAGTCAACGCCTGCCTCGTAATAGGGCAGCTTCCCCTGCATTCCAGGGCGCAGCATGAAGTTCACCTGGCCATTGTTGGCGATATACATGCGCCTGCCATCCGGCCAGGAGGTCTCGATCAGCCTCGGGGGGTCGGGCCTTCGCATGGGTTTTTCAACGCGGAACTTCTCGATGGCATCCTCGTCAAGCTCGTAACCGAGTCCGGGGGTCTCGGGGATCTTTGCGAAGCCTTCCTTGACCTCGATGTCTTTTGCGAGCATCGAGTGGGTGTAGAGCTGGTGGCAATTGACCGCCGGCCATCTTGCCTGGCCGAGGACTGCCCCGAAGTGCAGCGAATAGGCTGCCGTGATACCTGTTCCGACCAGCTGCAGCCAGAAGGGCATGCCGGCCTCGGTGGCGAAGCCGCCCTGGTGCATGACTCTTGATGCGCCGCCACCGATGACAAAGCCATCGCAGACGCCTTCGCGAACCGCCACCGCGGGGGCGGGGGTGCCGTAATGCATGGCAATGTGAACCCGGGTGGCTTCACGGATTTTCCTGTTGCCGGGGATGTCTCCCTGCGGGATCGGGGATTCGTAGATGTCGACCTGGGGGTATTTCTCCAGGTCCTTGATGATCTTCATGCCGCGCTCTGCGGTGAGCAGGGTGTTGTTGAAGTCCATGTCGATCTTGAAGGCTTCGGGGACGACCTTTGCGGCAGTGTCGACCTGCTTCCAGATGTCGAACCAGGGTCTCCCCTTGGTCTTGTAGGAGAGGTAGCCCAGCCTGAGGGCTTCGGCGCACTCGGCTGCCATGTCCTCCACGTTCATATCGATGTTCCACCAGGACAGTGGGGTCTTCTCGTGGACCTGTCTGCCCAGCAGTCGGTAGACCGGCACCTCGAGGGTTTTTGCAACGGCATCGAAAAGGGCGATCTGGAGTCCTGCTCCGAGCCCATCATCCCACATGAAATCAGCGGCATTCTTTCCCACCACCCGCTTGATATGCGCATCCGTGCTGCCGGCCCAGGTGTAATAGAGGAGGGTCTCCCCGATTCCTACCTTCCCGGACTTGAGGTGGACCCGGAAGATCTCCACGTAGCGCCAGTGCGGCAGCTCCCGGCTCATCGCCCTCCCGGGGGCAGGCCGGTAGGGCACCTTGACAGTCTCTCTTTCAACCTTGTCAACAATGAGGTGGCGGGCTGAGGTTCCCGCCCCTGTCAGTCGGGGCAGCCGGGTGCAGCCCGGGAGGATTCCGAGTCCGGCGAGCGCGGGAAGGCTCCTGCCCAGGAATTGCCGTCTTGTTTTCAACCGGGTCATGGCGCGGTCACTTTCTGTTGTTGTTACCCTGGGCCGGGAGGTTGCAGATAATGATCTTCTGGGCTTGTACAAGTCTTCGCAGGTTGTGACAATATAATCCTGCGGAGCCTTGAGGCAGCAGAGAAAAACGGAGCCCGGCAACAAATGCGCACCACTGCACTCTACCTTTTCCTTCTCTCCTTCCCCCTTGCAGCCGGAGCTCCCTCCCCGGCTTGTGCGGATGAGCAGGTGTCTTTTGACCGGGATATCAGGCCGCTTTTTTCCGACTCCTGCTTCGCCTGCCACGGGCCTGACCGGGAGGCCAGGAAGGCCCGGTTGCGCCTTGATGATGCGAAGGTGGCGCTCAAAAAGGCCATCGTTGCCTACAAGCCGGATGAGAGTCCGCTCATGGAGCGCCTGCTGACGGCTGATGAGGATGAGCGCATGCCGCCGGCGGATTCCAACCGGCCCCGGCTGAGCGCAGCGGAGATCGAGCTGGTGCGCCGCTGGATCAGCCAGGGCGCGAAGTTTGACGAGCACTGGTCCTACAGGGCCCCGGCGCGGCCTTCCCTGGAGGGACTCCCCGGCACCGCGCAGGACCACCCGGTAGACCGCCTGGTCCTTGCCGCGCTCAAGACGAAAAAATTCCAGCCGGCCGCCAGGGCTGACCCAAGGACCCTGGTGAGGAGGCTCTATTTTGACCTGCTGGGCCTGCCTCCGTCGCCCGGCGTGGTCGAGGAGTTCAGCAGGGATCCCAGCGACCAGGCCTTCAGTGCCCTGGTTGACAGGCTGCTGTCCTCGCCTCATTTCGGTGAGAGGATGGCGGTTCACTGGCTTGACCTGGTCAGGTATGCCGACACCTGCGGAATCCACAGTGACAACCCGATCAGCATGTCTCCCTTTCGCGATTACGTGATCAGGTCTTTTAACTCCAACAAGCCTTTCGACAGGTTCACCCTTGAGCAGCTTGCGGGGGACCTCCTGCCGGGTGCAGCCGATGACATCTGGCTGAAGGTGGCCTCCGGCTACAACAGGCTCAATATGATGACCACCGAGGGCGGAGCGCAGGATAAGGAGTACCTGGCGAAGTATGCCGCCGACCGTGTACGGACAACCTCCACGACCTGGCTTGGAGCTACCCTGGGCTGTGCAGAATGCCATGACCACAAGTTTGATCCTTACAGCACCAGGGACTTTTACAGCTTTGCCGCTTACTTTTCGGACCTGGAGGAAAAGGGATATTATCCCGGCGCTGAGCGCACAGGCGAATGGGGGCCAAGGGTGAAGGTCCCCGGGCTGGATCATTCCGGCCGGTTCCAGGAAATTGCTTCCCGGCTGGGGGCGATCAAGGGGCTCCTGGAGAAGGGGACTCCCGCCAGTCGTGCTGCCCGGCCGGCCTGGGAGAAGTCCCTGCGGCAGGAGTCCGTTAGGTGGGTCCCCTTGAAGACGGCTGGGCTGAGCTCCGGAGGGGGAACCAAGCTGGAGGTGAAAGATGATGGAAGCGTTCTGGCCTCGGGCAGGAATCCCGGAACAGACACCTACACGGTCACGATCGGTTCAGGCTTCAGTGGACTGACCGGTATCAGGGTGGAGGTGCTGCCGGATCCTTCTCTGCCGGCAAAAGGTCCCGGGCGGTCCGGCAACGGGAACTTTGTACTCAGTGAAATAATCGCTCGGATCGAGACGGGCACCGGCCAGCCAGAACCCCTGCAGTTTTCCGGCGCCAGCGCCAGCTGGGAACAAACCTCGCACTCCAAGAGCAATCCCTATGGGAAATGGAACGCCCTCTCAGCCATTGACAAGGATGCCAAGGGTGCCAGCTTTGGCTGGGCGATCCTGCCGCAGACCGGCAAGCCCAACAGTGCCTTCTTCAGGTTCAGGGAGCCGCTTTCAAAGGGCGGGCCGGACAGGAGGCTGGTGGTCGAGCTTCAACAGAATCACAGCGGCAAGGGGCATACCATCGGCCGGTTCCGGCTCTGGGGAACGACCAGTGCCCGTCCCCTGCAGGGCCCTGGCTCGATCCCTGCGGAGATCCTCCAGCTTGTTCAGCTTGAGAAGACAAAACGATCAGCTGCCCAGGCCCGGAAGCTGGATTCTTATTATTCTTCGGTTGCCGGGGAGCTGGCAGAGTTTCGCAAGGAGCAGCAGGCGCTTGAGAAAGAAAAGAAGGCTATCGAATCAGGGGCTCCCACCTCCCTGGTCTCGGTCTCGCGAAAACCGAGGGAGATGAGGGTGCTGCCCAGGGGAGACTGGCTGGACAACTCAGGGGATGTGGTCACGCCGGCTGTCCCGGCTTTCCTTGAAAAAAATGGCGGCCGGAAAACCGGTCGAAGCCGGGTGGAGCTGGCCCGCTGGCTGACCAGCAAGGACAACCCCCTTGTTTCCAGGGTCTTCGTCAACCGGATCTGGAAGATGCTGTTGGGCCGGGGGATTGTTCGTACCCTCGATGACTTCGGCTCCCAGGGCAGTGTCCCGAGCCACCCGGAGCTGCTGGACTGGCTTGCGCTTGAGTTTGTCGCCGGCGATTGGGACGTCAAGCGCATCCTGCGGACGATCCTCACCAGCGAGACCTATAAGCGCTCATCAATGATCCGCAGGGACTACCAGGAGCTTGATCCCCAGAACCGGGAGCTCTGGCGGCAGGGCCGCCTGCGCCTGGAGGCCGAGTTTGTGCGTGACAATGCCCTCTCTGCAGCCGGCCTGCTCTCGGAACGAGTGGGCGGAGTGAGTATCCGTCCCTACCAGCCGACGGGCTACTGGGCGCACCTGAACTTTCCCAAGCGCAGGTACAAACAGGATAAGGGGGAGAGCCTCTACCGCCGCGGAGTCTACATGCACTGGCAACGTACCTTCCTGCATCCAAGCCTGTTGGCATTCGACGCTCCGACGCGGGAGGAATGCACCGCGGAGCGGGTGATCTCCAACACGCCCCAGCAGGCTCTGGTGCTGCTCAACGACCCGGTTTTTGTCGAGGCAGCAAGAGTCTTCAGCGAGAGGATCCAGCGCCAGGGAGGAGCCGATTTCAGCTCCCGCCTGGATTTCGCCTTCAGCATTGCCCTGCAGAGAAAACCGGCAAGGGCCGAGAGACAGGTTTTCGAGAAGCTCTATCAGAAGCATATTAAGCTCTACAGCAAAGACCCCGACGGCGCCCGGGCGCTGGTTTCCACCGGGGATTGGCCGCTTGCGGACGGACTTCCACTGGAGGTCCATGCCGCCTGGACCTCCCTGGCCCGGGTGGTTCTCAACCTGCACGAAACTCTTGTGCGCTATTGACCCGTGCGCTATTGACCCGTGCGCTATTGAGCGGTCTTTTGCAGGGTTAACCTGCACTTGCTGCAGGTCCGGCCAGGCCTCCAGGCCTAGAGACGCTTCCTGCGTGCAGGCGGCTTCTCGATCTTCTCACGGGTAGTCCGGGCCTTCCGCAGCTCATCGATCTCACCCGTGAGTCCTTTTACCTGCTGATTGCTTTCCTGCAGGGCCTTCTTTGCCGTTGCGAGTTTTGCAGCCAGGGATGCGAGCTTCTTGTCGATCTCTTCGAGGCTGAGCCGTCCGAGGTAGTCCGGTGAGGGGCCCAGGTTGCCGGCCCTCAGCTGCAGGAAGATCTCAAAAGTTTCCGCAGAGGGCAGGGCGTAGGATTCGACTCGTCCACCACGGGCAATGTTGATCCCGATCACCTTTCCCTCCAGGTCCACCAGTGGCCCGCCGCATTCATTCGGGAAGAGATAGGTGTCATGCTGCAGGGCGGCAGGGAAGTTGGAGCGCCGCTGGCTCAGGGGGCCTGCCAGGAGGTTCATCCTGTCGAGGCGGTTCTGGCGATCCGGTTCGATGTTGCTTCCCATCTTTGCATCGATGTCGAGGTTCTTTTCCTCACGCTTGATTTTCAGCCGGACCTTGTCGCCGGGTACCTTCTTGCCGAGCAGCTCTGCGACCTCGCGGCCGCTGGAGACGGGCTTTCCATCGATCTCGAGAATCTCGTCACCAACCTTGAGCCCTGCCTTGGCGGCACCGGTTCCGGGGAATACCTGCCCCAGCCTGGCGCTGTCTTCCCGCTGGGAGAAGGCGATGCCGAGAATCCCCCGCTGCTTGAGGCCGCGCGGAGCGACACTGACAACGCCGAAGGCGATGACGCCTCCTGCGGGGCTGAGCGTTGCGATAAAGCTCCCTACCGACGGTGACTCCTCCATGGAGAATTGAACCGGGTTGAGTTGTTTGATCCGACTCCCCTCAAGCTGGAGAAGGGCGAGGTCATGGCGTTGGCTGACAGCCACAACCCGGGCCGGCAGCGAGCTGCCATCTGAGATGCGGCATTCAATCTTCCCCTTCATCTCACTGGCCTTGGTGAGCACCTCGCCTTTCCTGCTGACCACGGTGCCAAGGGAGACCTTTTTCCCATCGCAGTAAACCCGGACGGTTGAGTTGGCCAGGCCGGTGAGGACAGCCTTAAGGGGCGC
>CAZTRG010000273.1:0-3780 GCA_964615885.1 uncultured Planctomycetia bacterium
CGGGCCCATCAGCAGGCACCTCCTGGTCCTCCTGGGCGGCGGGGAGTTCCTGTTCTTCTTCGTCTTTTTTTTCTTCTTCGTTCATTCTGTAAACGAATCCGGCTGCCGTGTCTGCATAATCAAATTTCGCTCAAATAGCTGGAATGCTATCTTATTGCCCCTGCAACGAAACTCAAGATCGGGATTGCGCAATGGATAGCTCAAAGTACTGCATCGGCCTTGATTTTGGCACCAATACCGCCCGGGCCCTCATTGTCGATGCAGAAAACGGGCAGGAGGCTGCCGGCTCCGTGGCCCCCTATCCCAGCGGTGAAGCCGGAATCGTGACGGATCCATCCGATCCTCTACTGGCGCGCCAGGAGCCGCTGGATTACGAAAAATCGCTGCTGGCCGCCCTCGGCGGCGCGCTGGAGAGCCTGGAGCAATCGAAGGGTCCAGGGGCCCTGGGGGAAATCATCGGGATCGGGATCGGGGCTACCGCCAGCACCCCCATTCCCGTAGATAGAGGGCTCCAGCCCATTGCCCGGCAAGCGGAATTCGAGGGCAATCCAGCCACCATGGCATGGCTGTGGAAGGACCACACCGCCCATGAGGAGGCCGCCGAGATAACCCAGCAGGCAGCAGAACACCTCCCGCATTATCTCGAGCGCTGCGGAGGCACCTATTCCAGCGAATGGTCGCTGGCGAAGCTCTTGAGATTCCTCAGGACCGCGCCGGAGGCCGCTGCCAGTACAGCAGATTGGGTCGAGCTGGGTGATTACCTTGGAGGAATACTGGTCGGCTGCCATACACCTGCAAAACTGCCGCGCAACGTCTGCGCAGCAGGCCATAAAGGTTTCTATCACGATATCGATGGTCCTCCTTCCTCCGGGTTCCTCAAGGCCCTTGACCCCCTCCTTGAAAACTGGTTTGCCGGCAGGGAAAGCTCCCGGCCCCTTCCTGCCGGCGCACGCAGTGGGGTCCTGTGCGAAGAATGGGCCGAAAAGCTCGGGCTGGTAAGCGGAATACCGGTTTCCATCGCAGCCATCGATGCTCATGTCGGAGCCGTCGGAGCAGGAATCAGAAAGGGGCGCCTTGCAAAAATCATGGGAACCAGCGGTTGTGACATGGTTGTCCACCCGGCCGATGACACCCCTCCTCCCCCGATCACCGGGTTATGCGGAATCGTCCGCGATTCCATATTGCCGGGCTACTGGGGACTGGAGGCGGGACAGTCAGCTCTCGGCGACATCTTCGCCTGGTTCGTGCGGGAATTCGGCGCCCCCGCCGGCCTGGGACACGAAGATCTTACGCGCCAGGCCAGGGAGCTCAGGCCTGGCCAATCCGGCCTGCTCGCCCTTGACTGGAACAATGGCAACCGCAGCATCCTTGCCGACCCCCGGCTCAGCGGCCTGCTCCTTGGCCAGACCCTCCGGACCACGCCGGGGGAAATCTACCGGGCCCTCCTGGAGGCGACAGCCTTCGGTGCCCGGACGATTATCGAGCAGATCCGCTCCAGCGGGGTAGCTGTGGATGAGATTGTGGTCTGCGGAGGAATTGCCGAAAAAAACACTCTCCTGCTGCAGATCTACGCCGATGTGCTGGGCATGCCCCTCAGCCTGTCTTCCTCTGAGCAGACCTGCGCACTCGGGGCGGCCATCTTCGGCTCGGTCGCTGCCGGTGCTGAGGCCGGGGGCTATGCCTCCGTCGAGGAAGCCCAGCAGGCCATGACAGGTATCCAGGACGGCACCTGCCGGCCTGGAGAAGACGGGGGAAAGGTCTATGACAATCTTTACAGCCTCTACAGGCAGCTCCACGATGCCTTTGGAGGGGTCAACAGGGCGGCTGACCTTGGCGGTGTCATGAAGGAGCTCTCGCTGCTGCGAGACCGCGCAGGACAGGATTCAGCCTGAACCACTGGTCCGGGAAACGGTCCTCGACACTGTTCCTGCACCACCGAAGCGGGAGATTTGCCGATCGACGCGGGAAGTGGTAATCTCAGGGCGCTCTTCACTCCAAGAGCAGCCTTACAAACAGTCTAATCCAGAGAGCAGGCAAGCTGATGAGCAGTGATATTCGGAGCCGAGACCATTCTGCCGACCACTACTATCGCAGCAACCCGCAACCCGGCACCACGCCGGGAAGAGCTTTCCAGCTGCTGCGGGGACTTTTCCTGGTTACGGGAGCCCTGGCAACCCTGGCGCTCTCCTTCTTCTACCTCTCACCCGCACCCGGCGAGGCAAAAGAAGAAGCTGATTTCCCGCAGCTTTTCAGGTCGATCGACCTCAGGCTCAAGGAAAGCTATGTCGACCTTGGACGGATCGACCCCCAGCCCCTGCTGCGCAAGGCCTTCACTGCCATCGAGTTCTCCGCAGATGATATCTATATCGAAGATTCCGACCCCGGGAATCCATATATTCCCGTTCACATCGGTGACAAGACCAGCGTCTTCACTCTCAAGGACAACATGACCCGCCGCGAGAGCGTTGAGCTGATCGAGAAGGTCTTCTACTTTCTCTCCAACTACTACATCGGCGAAAAACCCTTGAACGACATCCGGTACTCGGCAGCCAACAACTACCTGTCGGGAATCGACCCTCACACCCTCGTCTTCACACCCCAGCGTTACGAACAATTTGCCGTACAGATCCAGGGAGAGATCTTCGGAGTGGGAATGATGGTCGGAACCGACGACACGGGCAAGCTGCAGGTCAAACAGGTCCTGAAAAACACTCCGGCACAGAAAGCGGGATTCAAGCGCGATGACATCATCTCCAAGATCAACGATGAATCGACCGTCAACATGACCGTCCAGGAGGCTGTACAGAAGATCAGGGGCAAGAGGAATACGGAGATCACCCTCACCGTCAAGCGTAAGGGTGGAAAGGACAACAAGGAGATCGAGACCATCGCAATCCCGGTCAAGCGGGACCGGGTAGAGATCAAGAGTGTCGAATCCAAGCTCTTGAAAGACTGGAACCTGGAGGGAAAGGGCCCCTGGAAGGGCGGGGTTGGCTACGTGCATGCCACCAATTTCGACCGCAACACCTACAAGAGCCTGCGCTCAAACCTGAACCAGCTGCGCAAAGACAATGGAGACAAGCCCCTGGCCGGCCTCATTCTCGACCTGCGCGGCAACTCCGGCGGCCTGCTGAGCCAGGCCATCAGCATGACAGACACCTTCCTTTCCAGCGGAGATGTCGTCGCCCAGGCCTATAAAGACAAGGAGCCTGTCTACCGGACCGCCAAGGCCGCCAATACCGAGCCGGCCTATCCGCTGATCCTCCTGGCCGATGAGGCATCCGCCTCGGCGGCGGAGATTGTGATTGGCGCCTTGCAGAAGAACAACCGGGCCATCGTGATCGGGACCCGGACCTTCGGTAAGGGTTCCGTTCAGCAACTGCAGCGCCTCCCCAACGGCTCCCAGCTCAAGATAACTGTCAGCGAATACCTGCTCCCCGGAAAAATATCCATCCAGGAGACAGGGGTCGTTCCGGACATCCTTGCTGAGCCAGCGGTCATCAAGGATGACTTCAAGGATCTCTTCCCCAACGAGAGCATCATGACCGAGCGGGACTACGAGTCTCACCTGGTATCGAAATACAAGGTGGAGGAGAAGCCCGGGGTTTCGCTCAAGTACCTTGCCGGAGAAGAAGAGGAAGAAGATGCCACCGAGGGGGACCGATTCATCACCGGGGATCTGCGCCCTGAAAGAGATCCGCTGGTGCAGATGGCGCTGAAGATCCTCGAATCGGCCAATAAGCCTTTTGACCCCGGGGCTGTCCTTGAAGAGAAGAAAAA
>CAZTRG010000274.1:0-4563 GCA_964615885.1 uncultured Planctomycetia bacterium
AGGTCGACACGCCGGTCATCTTCCTGTTGCTTGAAGGTGGTTGTTACCAGGAAGAAGATGATCAGGATAAACAGCACGTCCAGGAGGGAGGACATGTTGATGACTTCGCTGGATTCAGAGGAACGGGATCGAATACGCATGGTTTATGCTCCTGCTTTCTTCCGGGCCGCAGTTTTCTTTGCCGGCGTCTCGGCGCAGAGCAGAACGAAATCCGAACCGGCCTCATCGATTTCATCGATCAGGTTATCAACCCTGCCCTGCAGGAACTGGTAGAGCAGGAGTACTGGAATTGCGATGGTCAGCCCGGTTGCCGTGGTTACCAGCGCTTCGTAGATACCCTCGGCCAGCTGGGCGGTCTTGGCTGTGCCGCCGCTGCGGGCGGTCTCTCCGAATGCATTGATCATACCGTAGACCGTTCCAAGGAGCCCGAGCAGGGGAGAGACGGTTGCGATGATCGAAAGTGGACGCAGGCTTCGCTTGAACTTGTCAGCCTCCCGCGCACCGACATCCTCAATCGCTTTTTCAATCGCTTCTGCACCAAGGCTCGCCCGGGAGACACCGGCTCCGAAGATCTGGCCGGCTGTGCAGTCGGATTCCTCGCAGAACTCGGCCGCCTTGGCGCCCGAGGGGTCTTCACTCCAGGCCTCTGTTAAGCCGGGAATGAATTGGGGGGGGATCACCCGCTCCGCGTTCAGTGCGATAAATCGTTCCAGGGCGAGGGCCAGTGCGAGGATCGAGGCAAGAGCCAGCGGAATCATGACAGGTCCGCCATTCAGGATCAGGTCCCACATGGTCTCGCCTTCTTCGCCGGCAGTTTCACTGGCCTCATCGGCAAATACTTCGACGTTGAAAACAGCCACCAGTAAAAAACCCAGAAGGCCTGCCAGGTGCCATCCTTTGATCTTCATCATTTCAGTCCTTTCGTATCACGGGTTGTTTTTCAACCGCCCGCTATGATTTCATCGAGATATTTCCGGGCGACGCCTGCCGCCTTGGTCTTGGGGAAGCGTTTGAGAACTTCTGTCATTCTCGCCGCCGCCTCGTCCTTGTCTTTCTTCACCAGCAGGATCCGTCCCATTTCGAGGACCGCCTTGGCCTGCCAGTCGGGATAACCCTGGGCGTTGGTGTCGACGCTGACGAACTCGGCCATCGCCTGGTCGTACTTCTGCAGGTTGAAATAGCATTCGCCCATCTGGTAGCGCGCCTGCACCATCCATTTGTCGAGCTTCAGCTTCTTCTTGATATCAGCCGGCAGCAGCTGCCTGTATTCATTGATCGCTTTCAGGTAGCTCTCCTGTTTTTCAAGGGCGTAGCCGATTCCGTACTGGGCGTTTCGACGCCACTGGCTCTCGTTCCACCGCCTGAGGAAGTCACGGTAGGTCTTTTCGGCCTCCTTGTGCTTGCCGGTCAGGTTCTGGGTTTCAGCCAGCCGGAAGACGATGGACTCGGTGAGAGGGGCGCTGCTGGGGCTTTTCTTGCTGGCTGCAAGGTAGTGGTCGCGGGCCGGGATTATCTCAGTAAGTGAGAGCCGTGATTCGCCCGCCTGGAAGAGGATGGAGGGCAGGAGCTTGGATTTTTCCCCACCTTCGATGAGCGCTTCGAACATCTTCGCGCTGTTCTCGTAGTCCTTTTTCTTGAAGTGCGCGCTGGCGAGCTGGTATTGGATCTCGAATTTGAGCTTGGGATCCTCCACGGTCTTCATCGTTTCGGTGAGCTTGGCGATGACGGCGTCCTGTGCCCCGACATCGAGGTTCAGCTCGGCCAGCTCCGACTGGACCTTGACCAGCAGGGCGCTCTCAGGATATTGCGTGATCAGCAATTCATAGTGCGCGCTTGCCTCCTTGTTCCGTTTGAGGGATCTCTCACACCAGGCCCACTCATAGAGCGCCTTGTCGGCGAAGGTGGCCTTGGGGTGTTCCCCAATCACGCGCTTGAAAAATGTCGCCGCGGCGCCCCAGTTCTCGACGCGGGCGTAGGCCAGTCCCGTGTAGTAGAGCACCAGGTCGATGCGGGGATGGTCCCTGTACTTGTTGCCGACATTCTGGAGGTGTTGGGCGGCCTTCTCAAAGTCCTTGGCATTCACCATGGCGATGCCCTGCTGGAGGGACGCATCGGAGGCGAGCGAGCTCCCATCGGCGGCCTTTCGACCGCCGCTGCTTGCCGCGGCGATTTCAAAGTTAATGACCGCCGCGGGATGGAGGTTCTCAGCCGCATCAATCCAGCCGAGGTAATAGTGCACACGTCCGACCTCGGCAGCGGCTGCCTGGAAGATCTTGTTGGCCGGGTTCTTGCGTTCCGCGACGAAGCGAGCCAATGCGCTCCGGGCGCGCTTCAGGTTGTCGGTTTCATAGTAGAGCTTGCCTTGTTCAGCCAGGGCCAGCGGCAGGTGGGCTGAATCGGTATTGTAATTATCCACCAGGATTTTCAGGCGGGCCAGTGCCTCTTCCTTCTTATTGAGCTGCGCATAGGAAACAGCCGTCTGGATCAGGGCGGTATCGAAGTTTGCTACCTTGGTGATTTTGATTTTCCCATTTGGTTTCTTGGGTTGCTCGATGTAGACGGCCAGGAAGGATTCAAAAGGCGTGACCGCCTGCGTCCACTTGTTCTGTCGAAAATAATTTTCTCCGACCACGAAAGACAGCTGGTCAAAGAGGCGGCCTTCGGGCTTCTTTGCCAGCAGTGGGACAGCAAGCTTGTTGGATTCTTCCCAGGCACGCTTGTGATGGTGGACCTGGGCAATCCTGAACTGGGCAGCCAGCTGGTTTTCATGGTTCTTGTAGGCGGCGAGAAAGGCCTGGTAGGCGATGATGGATTCGTCCAGGCGGTTGAGCAGGAACAGGTTCTCTGCATGGAGAAAGCTTATATCTGCGATGAGCTTGTGCTTGGCGTAGGCGCCGATAAACCGCTCAGTGGTCTTGCGGCTGGGCTCGAATTGCTTGAGCTTGTGCTGGCAGATGGCCTGCTGGCTCAGCACCTCGGCCATCTGGCCGTAATCGCCCCGCCTGCTTTGCACTCTTTGCAGGAACTGGAGAGCGAGCATCCAGTTGGGAGCTTTCTGGAGCATCAGCGCGTTGGCATACTCGAAATCGATATCCGCTACGATCGTGGGGGCCTTCTTCCCACCCTTTGCAGGGAAGCCTTTTTTATACCACTCCTTGTCGGTAGCACTGCGGAGCGCATTGGCGGCCTGGGCATATTTTCCATCGCGTGAATAGAGACGCCCTTTCCAGAAGACGGCGCGGCCGGCCACCTCGTCAGTGCCATTGCTCAGGTCACCGAATTGTTTGTCGGCCTTATTTGTCTCTTTCTGTTCCATCAGGCAGCGGGCGACCTGGAATCTTGCCTCGCGAATACGGGTGTCCTCTTTTTCCGGCTGCTTGTTGTCCCGGAGGAAATTTTCAAAGTCGGCCTGCGCCTCGATCCATTTTTCCTGGTTGAACTTGATAGTGCCAAGCCGGTACTGCGCGTCGATCGCGCTGGAACCTCTCAGGTTTGCCAGCGCTGATTGCAGGGAGACCTCGGCCTTGTCGAGGCTCTTATTCGCTACATGGCATTCACTCAGCAGGTAGTTGATGCGTGTGATCCATGTTTCGGATTTGGCTGTTGTTGCCAGGGCCCTGGTTTTTTCGAGACCGATGATCGCCTCAGGGGACTTTTCCAGCTTGAAGAGGGAGAAGCCCTCCTGGTATCCGGCGCGAAGTCGCTGCGCGCTTGAGGACTTGACGGATTGCACCTTCCTGGACCAGGTCACCGTCTTCTGCCAGTCGTTCTGGCCAAAGAACAGGTCGGCAACGGCTGCTATGGCACCGGTTTGATGGACGCCGGCCGGGAGGTTGCTGGCTGCAGCAACCAGCCGTGCCTGTGCCTCATCCTTTTTGCCGCCATAGAGCAGGCACTGGGCATGGAGGAGCGTCAGGCGTCCCCGCTCGATCTTTTTATCGAGTTTCGGATCGTTGATCAGCTTGAGGAATTCGCCAACCGCCTTGTCGTACTGCTTGAGGGCAAACTGGCTGAGGCCCAGCCCGTAGCGGGCCAGCTGGGCCTTGGGATGGGCTGCGTAGCGGGAGAGGAAGCTCTGGTAGTTTCTGGCGGCGATGGGATAGAGGCGCCGGTTGTAGGCAGCGTTCGCCGCGAAGTAGAGCTCCAGCGCTGGATCGGCAGCTTCATCCTCGGCGGGAAGCTGGGGGGCCAGTACGGAAAGACAAATCGCCACGAGAAGTCGATGTCGGTGCAGCATGCGTTCCAGGGGCGAACCCCTGTCCTCTTTTGTGGGTGCGGTACAGGAAGTCAGGTGCTCGCCTGCCCGCCTTCGTCATTCTTCAGACACGAGCCAACGAGTATAGGCTATGGGAGGGAATACTGTCAAACTTAGCCCTGTTTTCTCTGCCATTTAAAATAGAGATCAGTTAAAGCTGATGCCTCATCTTCAGACGCTCATGATGACCCAACTGTTTATCCCCTCACGTGTTGACGAGGATTGCTGTCGGCGCGTAGGATTAATCAATGCTCTCCCTTCAAGACGATGGCCTGCAATTCTGTGATGGCCTGACCCGCCGCGAGTGG
>CAZTRG010000275.1:0-12889 GCA_964615885.1 uncultured Planctomycetia bacterium
GGGGAGCGATCCAAAACGCTGGTGGATCTCGGCGACGCCGGCGACCATGCCCGGAACCGTCACCGCCTGGTAGCCGACATCGTTGACCTTGTCTTTCCCCAGGTAGCCGAAGCCATCGGGGGTTTCGTCTTCGAAGATGCCGGCCCATACATCCGGCCTTGCAAGGCTTCCTGCTCGTCCGTGGAAGTCCACGCAGAGACCCTGGCCCTCTCCCTTCGGGTCATTAAAAAAGCGGGTAGCGCAGCCGAAGCCGCCGATTCCGCAGCGGTGGGGGTCTACCACCCCCTGGACAAACGCCGCGGTGACCAGCGCATCGGCCGCGTTACCCCCATCAGAGAGCACACGGGCACCCTCGTAGGCCGCCTCCGCCTGAGGGGCGGCCACGAGGCCCCGACCTGGTTGGTTTCCTTCAGCTTTCATGCTGGCTGATTATACGCACCCGGCCGGGCGATGGTACTTGCTAGTTTTTGAAGAGTGTCGAGCTTTCTGCGTAGAGGCCCTTCTCGGTCCAGATCGAATAGCTGGAGGAGGTTCACATCAGGATCAGGAAGCTGCCGAGGACCCTCATTGCCTCAGGCGGAACAGCATCTCCGGCCGGGGAGAACTGCAGGGCCTGCTCGATCCCTTCCATGTAACCGGAAGCTACCGACTTGCTCTGGAATCCAAGGCTCGTAACCTTGCCGGGAACCTGGCCCTGGGCTTTCTTGAACTCTTCGTTCTGCGCCAGGCCGGGGGTGTCCTTGCCGATCCTGCGGATCACCTTCTGGACGTTCTCTCCCTCGCTGCTGAGGATGACCATCTTGTCGGTGATACAGGCTCCCGGTGCAGGACCGGAGAAGCCGTCACCCATGATGAAAACATCGCGTCCCATGTACTTCTGGGGCTCGAGGGCGCCACCGGAGAGCTCGATGACCTTGTCGACGAGCTTTTTCCAGGGGGCATCGTTGGAAAGTTCAAGGACCATGGTGGTGTCGCCGAGGGGATTCTCGAGTCCGGCGGCTTTGCCCGATCCAAAGGTATGGACCCGGTTTCCAATGCTGCTGAGCAGATCCGAGATTTTGAAGCCCATCATCTCTTCGAACATCTCACGCGGATTGGCTTCCTGGCCCTGCAGCGCCATGAAGGACTGCGCCAGGGTGAGGAGCTTGTTAATCGAAGCGTTCATGGCCTTTGCGTTGATTCCCGTAACCGAGTAGGTACGGGCATCTGCTGGGATAATCGAAGGAGGCGCAGCAGCAAAGGGCTTGGTCTTGAACCATCCCATGATGCCATCGGAGGCTCCGTTGTTGTGAACGAAGGTCCGTGCCCGCATGCCGGTTTCTTCGAGCGCAAAGGCGGTACCGAAGTTGTTGAGGGATTTACCGAAGAGGACGTCCTCGATGGTCTGCCAGAGGAAGACAAAGGGGTTGCCCTCCATGGCTCCGTTGACGGCCTTGAGAACAGGCTTCATGTTCATGAAGAAGCTGAGGTGGTTTCCCTTGCCGAGCCTGGAGGCGGTCTCCTTGTAGCCGGGATCGTTCAGCAGCGAGTCCTCCGGGTTCTCAGCGTCGAGCTTGACGATGGTCTGCTCGAGGAATTTCCTGCTGATGGTGAAAAAGAACTTTGTGCCTTTCTCGCCGAAATAGATGTGCTTGGGGCCGTCCTCATTGCCGTCAGGAGGACTCAGGGTGGTGATCTTGCCGCCGTGGAAATTCTCCGTCTTGACTCCGGCTCCTTCGCGCACGGCTACCGCCATGAGAGCATAGAGGTTCTTTTTGAATTCCTTGACTCCGCCGAGGGCGTCGACGCCCAGGAGGATCGGCAGTGACTCAGTATCGATCTCGGGCTCTTCCATGTTGAGCATGGCCTCGCCGATGTCGCGTATGGTCTTCGAGACGTCGCCGACGGCTAAAATAGCTTCACCCTTGGCCGCCTTGAGCATCTGGAAAGGGTCGACCTGTGTCTCGGCGATAATGTCCTGCCGGGCTTCCTCGAGTCCCTGTTCAGCCTGGGCCAGCAGCTCGGTGAACTCCTGCTTGTCCTTGAGCTTGTAGATCGGGGAGTTCTTGAAGTCCCTGACGATGCTGGAGATGCTTGGTGCGTGCAGCACAAGGGTCGAATTGGCCGGCAGGGCCTTGATGATCGAGGGGCCTACTACCACGGTCTGGCTGTCCTGGGCCATGGTCCAGGCGCTCAGGCCGACAATCGCTACGATGATTGGGAGTACAAAACGTTTCAGCATGTTCTTTATTCCTTTCGTACTGAAAATTACTCTGATGATTTCATTGGGTTCCGCAGCCCCATGCTCCGGGAGCCCTGTGTCTTTTATTTCTTCTTCTTAAGGGTTTGCGACTTGGGCGGAGGCTTCAGGTAGCGGAAACCCGTGTTGGGGTTGTCCTTGTCAAAGGCGAAGGCCTCCCTGTTTCTGAGAAAATCCTTTACGTAGTGAATGGGGATGGCGAAACCGAGAGATTCGCCGCCCATGATTTTTGAGCTGGTGACGCCGATGACCTCACCCCGGTTGTTGAAGAGGGGGCCACCGCTGTTGCCGGGGTTGATGGCTGCCGTGGTCTGGATGGAGAGCTTGCCCCCCAGGGCCCGGCTGCGGTTGCTGACGATTCCGTCGGACACGGTACGGTCAAGGCCCAGCGGGTTGCCGATGGCGAAGACCGGGTCACCGATCTTGACCCGGTTGTATTCACCGAGGTAGGTTTCGCGCAGCGGCACCTTCCCGGGGTTTTCGATCTTCAGCAGGGCCAGGTCGAAGAATGGATTGAAGGCAACGATCCGGACATCGCTGACCTTCTCTTTGCGCAGCCCCTTCTTCTCCTTGACGTAGATCATCAGGGAGATGTCCCGCTCCTGCTCGATGACGTGGTAGTTGGTGACCACGTAGCCTTCCTTGCGGTTGATGATGAAGCCGGAGCCTGACTTGCTGAGGCAGAGCACCTGCACAACTCCCTCGGCCACTTCCCGTGCCTTCTCCTCGATGGTTCCGGCGTTGAGCCGCGAGGTGAAGAAGATCGAGTCAGCCTTGCGTGCAGACTTGCCACCGGCCGGATCCTTGCTTTCGACCACGGTGGTGATGAGATCAATCGATGCACGTGGGATGCGCAGGATCGTGTAGCCGACGTCGAGGAAGATATCGGTGTCTGTTTTCTTGATGATCTGGCCCTGGAGGGTGTTTCCGCCCCGCAGCACGACCTTTTCCCAGGCTGCCTTCGAGTTCTCATCGGCCTGCACAGGTGCTGCAGCAAGCGCTGGGATCAGCAGGAAGGCACCAAGTATTCTGTTCAGTCTCATTTCCGCTAACCTTTCAATAAACCCCACCCTGGAGGTAGAGCAGGATTCTGTTGTGGATCAGCAGCAGCAGGTCAGCTGCCTTATCTCCGTCAATGTCTTCAATGAGCATCTGGCTGGGTCCGAGGTTGGTGCTTCTGCGCGAGTAGGATTTCTCCTCGAAGACACCGAAGCTCAGGGCCTGTTCCAGTGATTTTCCTGGTCCCGGTCCGGCCTTGTTTTCCCCCGCTGCAGAATGGGAGAGGAAGAGAAGATTGTAGCGCGGCGCTGTTGAGACGACCACATCCGGCTCCCCATTGGCATCCAGGTCGCCGATCGAGAGGTCCTGGGGGCGGCCGAGCTCTTTGTCTTCAACGGTGTAGCTGAATTCTTCGACGAAATCAGGCTGCGACTTTTTCGAATAGAATACGGCAGTCTGGGCTTTCCCGTAGATGACAAGATCCTCGCGCTGATCACCATCGAGGTCACGGGCATCGAGGCGGACGAACTGGAGCTTGGGAAGCTTCACCTGGCCGCTAATCGCGTAGGTTCCATCTTCCTTTTTCCTGAGGACCTCGAGCGAGTTGACGGCTGAGTCCAGGAAGACGAACTCGTCGGTTCCATCTCCATCGAGGTCGATGGGAGTTCCCGCTTTCAGCTTCGATTCAGAGTTTCGGCCGCTGAGCTGGTCGAGCACCTTGAGCCGGTTTTCTGCATCGAGCTTGAGGATCCGGACGTAGCTGCCTGAGGCGACCATCAGGTTGGAGCGCTTTCCATCCCGCAGGAGGGTCAGGGAGGCGGGCTGCAGCTTTGCCAGCTGGCCCTGGCCGAAATCCGGCTTCAGGCTGAGGTTGACAAAGCTTGACCGGGGCCCTCCGGCATCTTTTTTTTGCTCATTGAGAAAGAAGGTGGGGTCCTGGTAGGGAATGAAGACCATCAGGTCGGTGGCTCCATCTCCGTTGGCATCAAAGAGACGCAGGCTTTGTGGAGCTGATCCCTTGGAAGGAATCGGCATGCTGGCCTCTTCATTGATTTTTCCTCCAGGCTGCAGAGCCTGGATTCGAAGCAGGTACTTCCCTCCCTTTTCCCGCGTGACAACCCAGGCCCGCGGTGCGCCCTTTTGGACGAGCGGGGCGCTGGCCAGCAGGACAGGTTCGGCGGGCAGGGTCCAGGTCTCCGGGATCGTCAGGCGCTTGCCGTTCCAGGTGCTCAGGCCGATGGCTTTTTCCTTGGCGCTGCTGACGATGATCTCCGCGTGGCCGTCTCCATCGGTGTCCATGCTTGCAAGGCTGTTGACCCCGGCAAGAGTCGGATAGGAAGCTGAATGGGAGAAGGCTCCGTCGCTGCCCTGGAAGGTGACCTCGAGCTGCGCGGTCTCCGGGTAGCTGACCACGAGGTCGGGTTTTCCATCACGGTTCACATCGGAGATGATTCTTTTGCGCTTGGTGGTGTCACCACTTCTTCGCAGCGCGACGAGGCTGGGTTTCCCCAGGCCGTTTTCCACCGGCCGGTTCTTCCAGCGGTAGGCCTTGATCCTGCGGGTGTTGCTCTGGATGGTGTAGAGAAGGGGATTCTTGCCCTCGGTGTGAAGGTGCCAGGCCTGCAGGGCCAGCAACCTGCTGGCCGTTAAGGGAGCGAAACCGTTTTCGCTCTGGAGACGGACCATCACCGGCTCCTCCGAGGAGGGATTGAAGTAGACCAGGTCGATCTTTCCATCTCCGTTGATGTCGCGGGGCTCCAGGGCGGTGATTCCCTCCCGGGCATTCTGCAGAATCACCGGCTGGGCGAGCCCGCCTGTTTTCTGCTGGTAGAGAAGGTAGGTCTTCTGGCTTCCCAGCAGGAGGAGATCCATCCTGCCATCGGAGTTCAGGTCGCTGGCCTGGAGGGCGTAGGGGGACTTGAATCCATCCCGGATGGGATAGCTCTTCTTGCCGCCCTCCCAGGATTCCCCCTGGTAGACCACCTCCAGCTCCGGCGGATCACCGTAATAGGCCAGGTCGGGCTTTCCATCTCCGTTGAAGTCCGCCACGGCCAGGGAGCTGACCTGCTTGTCGGTGTAAAACTTTTCGACCCGGAACCTTGAGTCCGAGGCCACCGTGTTGCGTGGTTGTTTCTTCCCGGCGCTTTTTTTCTTCTCTCCACCCTGGTAGAGCAGCCGGATGGTCCCCTCGGTATTGTTGGCGATGACAAGATCCTTGCGCCCGTCCCCATCGAGGTCGCTGACGGTGAGTCCCAGGGCGCTGCCCTCCACCTTGAAAATCTCGAATCCACCGAATCCGAAGGCAGGGGGGGCGCCTGCGTTTGCAGCTTGTTCTCCGGCAGGCAGGGTGCCGGCCAGCGAGGTGATCGAGAGGATCACGGAAAGGGCCAGGGCTTTGCGGGTGCTGTTGCGGATCATGTATTTAACCAGTTGTTCTAAAGGGGCTGTTTCCTGTAGCCGGGACTTTCTTCCAGCGGCAGTTCTGAAGGAGCCGTCAATAATCGCTGGTCCCCTGTTCAAGACGTTCAGATTCACGGCCCCGAAAAGGTTTTTATAGAGGTGAGCAGATGGACCTACAAGCCGGATCTACTCCATCTGACACAATCCGACAAAGACGGCTGGTATTTATCCCCGCCAGGCTGCTTTCGATTTTTTGAGATAATCGATTGCAGTGCTATCCTGTCGTGATTCCGATGTGCCGGCTGGTGAATTCCCGGCTCCTGGTTTGACCACTCTTGCAGGGAGGAAGCTTCAGTATGATTGTCGGTTGCGGTGAATGGGGTTTTAGAAATGTGCCCATGGAAGAGCATTTCAGGATATCTGATTCCTTCGGTTTCAAGTTTCTTGAATTCGGTATCGGTGGCGGGCAGCCCGGAAGGCTTTCTGAGGAGCCCTCGGAGGCGGAGATCGCGGAGTTCAGGGCGATGGGTGAGCGCTACGGTATCAGCACTCCCTTCTGTTGCCTGGAGAATGACTTTACGCTCCCCGGCGCCGGCGAACACGCTGCAATGCTTGAGAAGGTGGCCGGCCAGATCCGTTCTGCCCACGCCTGCGGCGCCACCCATGTGCGGCTCTTTGCCGGTTTTACGCCGGCAGCTGACATGACCGAAGAAACCTGGGGGCGTACTATCGCGGCTTTTCAAAGCTGCGAGGACCTGTGTGCAGGGCTCGGCCTCGAGATTGCCATCGAGACGCACGGAGCCCTTGAGTTCCAGGATGATGGCAGTGCGGTTCATATCAACAGCATCACCACCGACCGGGATTGTCTCAGGCGTCTGCTGGATGAGCTTCCGCAGAGGGTGGGCTTCAACTATGACCCGGGCAACATCCGCGCTGTCTCACCCGGTGACCAGAGGTATTGTCTCGACCTTCTGAACGAGCGCATCAACTACTGCCACCTCAAGGACTGGCATCCGCGGGGGCCGGGCTGGGTGGCCTGTGCGATCGGGGATGATGAGCTCGATTACGCCCCCGTGTTCGAAGAGATGAGCTTCGATGGGGTCTACCTCATCGAGTACGAGCCGCTGGAGGATTGCGAGGATGGAATCCGAAGGAGCCTCGATTATCTCGCCAGGACAGCTCCGGGTTTTACCCTTGGCTGAGGAAGCGGTCCTCTCATTCGTCAGTTGCCGCTGTCCTCGTCTTTCTCAACGCGGGGCTCCGCCTCGTTCTGCTCCGGGACATCGGCTATCCCGGTTTCCGCGGCTTCTTTTTTCTCCTCGATGGCGCGCTTGATCTCCGTGCGGTAGCGCTTGATCTTGTAGACCGCGTAGGCGATCACGATGGCTCCCAGGGCAGCGATCACCAGCAGCACGATGTACTTGTACTCTTCGTAGATTCCCTCGGCCTTCTCAAGGGCTGCCAGTGGATCCGGCTTCCCCTCGGAGTTGTCATCTGCAAGCAGCTTCTCTGCGGCCCACATCCCGAAGAAAACCGAGGTCGGCCCGGAGATCAGGGCGCCCAGGAGATCCAGGAATATAAACTTCGGCCAGCGCATTCCGTGTTGGCCGGCGTAGGCGTAGACCCCGATACGCACCCCGGCGAGGAATCGTGCGAAGAAGACGGCCTTGGTGCCGTGCTTTTCAAACTGGCGGTGGACCTTCCTGTTGTTGATCGCGCGAATAAACCAGCTGTCAGGAAAACTCTGTCCCAGCTTCCTGCCGGTGAAAAAGATGATCGAGTCGCCGATAAGGATGGCTGCCACGCAGACTATCGAGGCGATCCAGAAATCAGCCAGGCCGAAACCGACGATCACCCCGCTGCTGATCAGCGTGACCTCCTCGGGAATCGGGAGGCCGATTCCACAGAGGAACAGCACGCCGAACATGGCCAGGTACTGGTATTCCTGGAGCCAGGCGAGGAGTTCAATCGGTTCCAGTAAGGCAAGCATGTTTCTTCTCTTCCACCACGTTCCTGTATGGAGCGCAAGATAACGCAAGGCCGCGAAAAAATCCAATTCAGGCAGGGCCCTGAATCCGCAAAGCGCTTGAATCCGTCCTGCTCAGAAGAGGGTGCCCACCGAGGGGCTGAGGTCAAGGTCTGCTGGAACGCCGGGGAAATGATCGCGGATGAAATCGCCCTGGACCTCGCGGGTTTTCTCCGACAGCTCGCCCTGCAGGTGCTCGCTGCATTTTTCGCACATGATGATCAGCGGCAGGAGCAGGGAATGCTCCCGGCAGGCGCCAATGACCGTGTAGTTTTCAAAGATCGCCCGGGGGATTCCGCAGAAGTGGCAATGATCGGGTTCTTCGGTAGGCTTGAAGTTACAGAGCATGAAGCCCTTCATGGCATCCATTGATTCCAGCGACATCTCCTTGGAGAGGTCTTCTCCGCAGGCCTGGCAGATGGCGGTTTCGAAGATGACCTCCTTGTCGCGGTAGACCTTCTGAACCTCGTAGAGACCGAGGTGCTCGAGATCCTTGTCGCAGATGGTGCACTTGCGGAAGAGGCCCTCTTCGTAGAAGGAGTGCAGCTCCCCGGGGATTTCCGGAGGCTCGGTTTCCAGGGGTTGCTCAGTGGCTGCAGAAGAGTCCCCACCGCCGGGTGCCCTGTCGAAAGAACTGCCGGAGGCATCTTCCTCGAGGGGATCGTGCTGGTCGGGAGAGTCCTGTTCCGACTGGTCTTTTTCTTCCGGTTCCTCAGGTGGCACCACGATGAGACTCCATGAATTCCATTGCCGTCCGCCGGCGATTTTAATTTTAATTCAGACGATTGGTTCCTGCTGAGGTATCCGGGCAATAAGGGTACAGTATTGCCTCGGAATCAATCAGGAACTGTAATGCAAGCTGTCCATTTCCAAACCGTCAGCGGGAAATTCCCTGCCTCAGCCGGTTTGGGGAATTGTAGAATCAAGCTCGAATGTCGGCAAAGTCTTTCTCGAAGGTAGGCGAAAATGAGCACTTCTGACTGCCCTTTTACGGAATCGGCGGCTTCCTCGCCCGTTGCAGGCCTGCGCCGCTACCGGGCCGGATGGCTCCTGCTGGTTCTGACCCTGGCAGCCGGGTGGGGGTGCACCAAGCCGTCACTTTCTCCCACCGAGGGCTACAACTCCATGGCAAGGGGGATCGGCCTGCTGGAACAGTACGATTATGCCGGTGCTTACAAGCTCTTCAGCTCCCTCTGCGAGAGCTTTCCGGGCTGGGAGGCCGCCTGGGTCAATCGTGGTATTGCCGGACTCAATCTGCAGGATGAGAGCAAGTGCATCCCCAATATGAAGAAGGTGCTGGAGCTGAATCCAGCCAACCCCCATGCCTTGCTGGTTCTCGGCATCCAGTACAAGCACATCAGGAGGATGGACGAGGCTCTTGATTCGTTCAGGAAGGTGATTGCCCAGGATCCTGATGATCCCCATGGACATTATTACGTTGGCGAAATCCTGGCGGAGCGGGAGGACCGGGAGGGGGCTGTCAGCCACCTGCGCCGGGCCCTGCAGCTGCAGCCATCTTTTGCCTCGGCCTGGTACCGCCTGGCCAACCTGCACCGGCGGCAGGACAAAGAGCTGCGAACGGGAATGCTCGATGAGTTCAAGCGCCTCAAAAGTGCAGGTGCCGGTATCCTGGTCGGCTCCAAGTACGGCGAGGGCGGCCGCTACAGCCTGGCGGTCAGGGACTCTCTCCCTCCCGGCTACAGCGCTCCTCCCTCTCCTGGAAACCAGGGTCCCGGCATCGGTCCTGCGCGTGAAATCAGCGGTCTTGGAGAGCTTGCCCCGGCTCCGGCGGGAGCCCCGGCGGCAGGAATGGCCCTTGGGGACCTGGATGGGGACGGCTCTCTCGAGCTGGTTCTCTGTGGCAGCTTGCCACCTGGAGGCACCGGTGAGAGCTCATTGGCAGTGTTTAATTACTCAGCGGCAGGGGGGTACACTCCCGGACGCAGGCTTCCTTTTGATGCCCAGCTCTGTTGCCTTGCTGATCTCGATGGAGACACTGACCTGGACCTGGTTGCTGCGAGCGCCGGTTCTTTCAGGTTCCTCGTAAACGACGGTAAGGGGGGCCTCCAGGAAACCAGCCCCGCGCTCAAGCTCGAGCGGGATGGTGGTTTCCCTCTGCGGCTCTACGCTCTTGATCTCGACAGTGACTGGGATCTCGATATCCTCTGCCTGCGCCAGTGGAAGGCGGCCGATGGTAAGATCAGCTCCCGGGTACAGGTGCTCAACAACGACCGCAGCGATCCCGGTGGATTCGGCGGCTTCAGTGAGATTACGACGGCCTGCGGCTTGAAGGATTTCGACCTCGCTCTCCTGGAGCTGGCGGTGGTGGATCTCGATGGAGATGTGGATCTCGACCTTGCCGTTTTTGACGGGCAGGGTGCAGCCAGGATTTTCTCCAACCATCGTGCCTGGAAGTTTTCCGAGGTGGAGCAGGCCGGCAAGCTCTCCGTCCCGGGGATCGTGAGCGTGACCTCGGGGGATCTCGATGGTGATGGAGATGAGGATCTCGTCGCCTTCTGCGGCGACAGCCTCCGGCTTCTTCGCAACGATGGGTTGCTCCGTTTCACCCCGGATGAGGACTTTAACGGCCGCTTTGGAAGCCTTGGCGGCACCGGGGGAGCCGTCTTTGATTTTGATGGAAACATGGTTCCTGAACTCCTGGTGGCCGATGCCCGCTCTCCAGGTGAGAGCACCGGCGCCGCCCTGGTTTCTTCCGGAGAAAAACCAGCACGCTATGCTCTTCGCAGTGAAGCCTGGAGCGGTCCGGTGAGTGTGCTGGCAGGCTGCATGGGGATTGATGGCGGGGTGGAGCTGGTGGTGGCCGATCCGGCGGGGTCAGCTACCGCTCACGCCCTCGACATTCCCGGTACCTGGATTGCTATCGAGCTGAGTGGTCCCCTTCGCGAGGCGGTCAAGCCGGATGCCGAGCGTTCGAATCCTGCTGCGCTGGGGGCAAGTATCGAGGTGCGCTCCGGCACCGGGGTGGCCAGGCGGCAGCTCAACAGCTCCACTGGTGGTACGGCCCGCACCGCCGCGCGTTTCTTCTGCGGTCTCGGGGGTGCCCCGGTTGCCGATACGGTTCGGATTCTCTGGCCGGATGGAATCCTTCAGAGCGAGCTGGGGCTGGTCTCCGGCAGGGTCCATGAGATCAAGGAGAAGGAGCGCAAGCCGACCTCCTGCCCGATGCTCTTCAGCTGGAATGGTGAGTCCTTCGAGTTCGTCGCTGATTTTCTAGGGGTCGGCGGCCTGGGCTACTTCGAGGCCCCGGGGCGCTACAACACCCCGGATCCGACCGAGCTGCTGTGGATCCCGAGGCTCCAGGCAAAGGAAGGCACCGACGGGGAGGCCTCCTATGAGTTGCGGGTGCTCGAGCCGCTGGAGGAGTGCACCTATCTCGACAGCGCTGCGCTGGTGGCGGTCGATCATCCCGAGGGCACAAGGGTTCTTCCCAACGAGATGTTCGCTATCCTCGGCCCGGCCCCGGGCTACGGGCTTCTTGCCTTCCAGGAGGAGCTTCACCCGCTCAAGGCGGTGGACCAGGATGGAGCGGATATGACCTCGCGGGTACAGAAGCTCGATGCGGTCTACGCTCCCGAGCTCAAGCCGGACAGGCGCTTCCTGGGAACTCTCGAGAAGCTGCACGCCCTCGAGCTGGATTTCCCCGCGGCGCTCGATGAGCTCATCAGCTCCAAAGAGCCCGGCCGCCCGGTCCTCTTTCTGTATGGCTATATCGAGTACGGCTACTCAACGACGAACTTTGCGGCCTCGCAGGCAGGCTTTGCCCCCCTTGTTCCCAGCTTCCGTGTCGAGCGCGATGGGAAATGGGAGACCCTCCGCAAGGAGTGGGGCTTTCCCGCGGGCTACCCGCGCTGGATGAGTGTTGACCTTGGAGGTCTCCTCCGCCCGGGTGACCGCCGCCTGCGTATTGACACCAACCTCGAGATCGCCTGGGACGAGGTCTTTATCGCCTGGGCCCGCGATGTCGACCTCGAGGGCGGGGGTGACGCCGGGGTGAAGGTCCGGCAGCTGAAGGCCGACCGTGCCCACCTGCACTACCGGGGCTTCCCGGTCGATCCGGCTCCGGGAGAAGAGGTGGAGGGCTTTCTCTACAAGGAGTTCGCCGAGTGGACGCACTACAAGGCCATGCCCGGAAGCTATACCCGCTTCGGAGATGTCCGGCCCCTCCTTGAGGAGGACGATGGCCGGTTCGTGGTCTTCGGGCCCGGTGATGAGATCGAGTTTTCCTTCAAGGCCGACCGGCTCGGTGAGCCCGGACCCGGCAGCCGCCGCACCTTCTTCTGGAAAAGCGGCGGCTACTGCAAGGACATGGATTTCTATACCGGGCATGGAGACGGGGTGGCACCGCTGCCCTTTGCCGGTATGAAATCCTATCCCTACGCCGAGGGCGAGAGCTTCCCTGATGACCCGGCTCTCAAGCGCTACCAGGCGGAGTGGAACACACGGATCATCGAGGGCGACCTGCGAACACCGATCTCAGAGGTCATTGGAGATTGATCCGGTGCGAATCCTTCTTCCCCTGGTCTTCAGCTTTCTGCTCAGCTCCTGTGGGGGGGAGCAGGCTCCCTCCTACAGCGCCATCCGCGGAATCCTCGAGGACAGCTGTGTCTCCTGCCACGGAGCGAAGGAGCCTGAGTCTGAGCTGCGGCTCGACAGCTTCGATGGGATCCTCACAGGAGGCAAGAGCGGTCCGGCCGTTATCCCGGGGGATGTGGAGGCGAGCCTGCTGCTGAGTGCGGTGGAAGACAGTGGCCTCGTCACCAGGATGCCCCCGGAGGACGATGCGCCGGCTCTCGATGCCGCCAGCATCGACCTGCTGCGTCGCTGGGTCGCCGGTGGAGCGAAACCCTAGGTCTGTTTCATCCCGTTAATTTTGCCTTGCCCGATGGCTGCTCCTGCTAAGCTCTATGGTGGAAGCCCCGGCACGCTTAGCTCTGCAGCCAAAGAGCCGGGGCCTTGGACCAGGCCACGGGTAAGCAGGTATGAGGAACCAGGAAGCACTTAAGGTCAAACTGGAGCAGACAGGGGAGGGGCAGCAGGCTCTTATCCGCTTTCGTCCTGACCTTAAGCGGCATGCCGGTGAGGAGGCTACAGTCAGGGTGAGCCTGCGTTGCAAGCCCCAGCACCCCAACCCGGTCAGCAAGAAGCTCGAGCTGCTCAAGCAGAGCTTCCTGGTAACCGACCCGCTGCACACGCTGCGCTATAAG
>CAZTRG010000276.1:0-8031 GCA_964615885.1 uncultured Planctomycetia bacterium
TGAGCGCTATCGTAAGGTCCTGCTGGGCATCCTCAAGAGCCATTGGGATGAGAAGAAGCTGCTGGCGGAGGTCGCCCGCATCGAAAAATTGCTGGATCCCTACGTGGCCAAATACAGCCGGCAGCGTGGTTTTTACCGGGGCCTCAACGGCATTCGTGAGTTCATTCGAAATCGCCGGGAAGAGGTTATGGAGGAGGTCTCCGATGGGATGCCGATCTGGACCAAGGCCCCTGAGCCGCCGGTCGCCATTGGTGGTGGTGGAGGGATCTTCGGAGGGCGGGGGAGAGACAGAAAAGAAGACGACAAAGATGCCGAGAGCAAGACCGATGACATCTACGATGCCGCCCGCAAAGGTGATCTGAAGCTCGTCCAAACCCATCTCAAGAAGCTTGGCGGCAAGGCGGCGATTGACCGGAAGGATAATTTTGGCGCCTCCGCGCTCCACTGGGCAGCCGGCCTGGGACGCTTTGAGGTTGTTGAGTTCCTGGTCAAGAGCGGCGCCGAGGTCAATATCACCAACAGGGAAGGGGAGACCCCACTGGACAATGCCCTGGAGCCTTTCGATGACCAGGGTGCTGAGTTCATGTCGGGCCTTTTCGGTATCGAGCTGGAGCCCGAGGCTGTGAACGAGGGCAAGAAGAAGGTTGTCGAGTTCCTTCGCAAAAACAAGGGGAAGGATGCCGGCCGGCCTGAGGGTCTCAAGAGTAATGATATCTGGGCAGCGGCCAGGGCCGGAGACGTCGAGGGAGTCAAATGGCACCTTGAGAAGCTGGGAGGGAAGGAGGCCATCGACCGCAAGGATGGTGTTGGCGCAGCCTCGCTCAGCTGGGCAGCGGGCCTGGGGCGCTTTGAGGTTGTTGAGTTCCTGCTCAAAAACGGCGCCGACGTGAACATCACCAACAGGGAAGGAAGGACTCCGCTTGATGATTCCCTTACGCCCCTGGATGAGCAGGGTGCTGAATTCATCGCGAACATTTTCCGTGTTGAGGTCGACCCGGATGTTGTCAATGAGATGAAGCCGAAGATTGCCGAGCTGCTCCGCAAAAACGGTGGAAAGAGCGGAAGCCAGCTCAAGAAGAGTGGTGATATCTGGGCAGCAGCCAGGGGCGGTGACGTGGAGGCTCTCAAGGCCCAGGTTAAAGCCGGGGCCGATATAGATAAGAAGGACCAGTTCGCAACGACTCCGCTTCACTGGGCCGTGGCTCTCGGAAAGACCGATGCTGTAAAATACCTGCTGTCCCAGGGCGCGGATGTCAACCTTGCCAACAACGAGGGGGTCACCCCTTTAGACGAAACCTACAAACCCTGGAACCGGCTGGCTGTAGATTTCATGAGGAACTTTTTCAAGATCGAGACCGATATCGAGGAAGTGAACGCCGGCCGGAAGGTGATCCAGCCGCTGCTGGAGGCCAAGGGCGCCAAGCGGGGCAAGGGCGCTAAATAAGCCCTGCACAGGATGGTGGAGCGAAGATGAGTATGCCGGGAACAAGCCGTCGGGAATTCCTCTCAGGTTCAGCTGCTGCCCTGGCGGGCCTGGCCTGCTCTCCTTCTGTTCTCCTCCCCGGCCAATTGCCGGCAGCGGGAATGCTGGCAAGGCGTGACCGCCTGCGGGGTGGCGCGATCGGCATGGGTGGCCGCGGCAGTGGGAGCTCGAGGCAGGCGGGGAGCTTCGGTGACGTGGTCGCGCGTTGCGATGTGGACAAGAAACGTCTCGGTGGAGAGCCGGATAAAAAGGAACGGTTTACCGACTTCCGTGGCCTCCTCGATCGCAAGGACATCGATGCCGTCACCATCGGGACCCCTGATCATTGGCATTCGAAGATCGCCATCGATGCGATGCTGGCGGGAAAAGACGTTTATTGCGAGAAGCCCCTGACCCTGACCATCGATGAGGGAAGGCTGATCTGTAAGGCCATCCGAAAGACGGGGCGGGTTCTCCAGGTCGGTACCCAGCAGCGCAGCGAGTTTGGCCTGCGCTTTCTCCAGGCCGTCGCACTGGTTCGGGCCGGGCGCATCGGCAAGATCAAGCGTGTGGTTGCGTCCACAGGAGGCGGCCAGAACGGTGGCCCCTTCAAGACAACACCGGCGCCTGCTCATCTCGACTGGAATATGTGGTTGGGACAGGCTCCGCTTGTCCCCTATACATCTGAGCGCTGTCATGCCAACTTCCGCTGGTGGCGTGAATACGCCGGTGGGCAGATGACAGACTGGGGAGCTCATCATGTTGATATCGCCCTCTGGGCCATAGGGGATCCGGGCAAGGGGAACCTGGCGATCGAGGGCACGGGAGAGGTTCCGAAGGTTGTGAACGGCTACAATATGCCGGCCCAGTTCGATGTGACCTGCAAGCTCCCCAGCGGGGTTGAGCTTCAGATGGTCACCGGCCGCAGGCAGGGTGTTCTTTTTGAGGGCTCCAGGGGATCCTTTTTTGTGAACCGCGGATCGATCTCGGGGAAGCCAGTGGACCGGCTTCGAGAGGACCCTCTTGCCGCTGATGCCATCACGAAGGTCTACGGCGGGAAGACCCCGGGGAACCACATGGGTAATTTCTTTGAGTGCGTGAGGTCACGCGAGCTGCCGATCTCCGATGCCTTCAGTCATCACTGGACCGCTACGGTCCTTCACCTGGCGAACCTCTGTCTCCTGCTGAAGCGGAAGCTCACCTGGGATATCGGGCGGGAAAAGGTGGTTGGTGACAGCGAGGCGGATGCGCACCAGGGGCGTGAGCAGCGCAAGGGCTTCGAGATCACGGTCTGAAGCGGCTCAGCGGTTCAGGAAGATCTTGCTGGCGATGGTGGCGTGGACCAGGTCGCGCAAGCCGTATCCCTTACGCTTCATGAGGCTGGCGATCTTCTTGAGCTCGCTCCTGTCGGTGCCGAGCATTTTTCTGCCGGTAGCGTAGGTAAGGAACTTGGAGGCAAGCCCCTGGGTGAAGCTCTCTTTTCGAGAGAGCAGCGCTTTTTTGAATTCGCCGATGTTGCGGTATCTCTGTCCTGTAGGCAGGCGTCCGCTGGTGTCAACCTTGGCCTTGTTCTCGTAGATCTCCCGGAAGGTGCCAATGGCATCGTAGTTCTCAAGGCCGAAGCCCAGTGGGTCGATGTGCCGGTGGCAGGTGGCGCACTTGCTGTTCTTGGTGTGGGCGCTGAGCTGCTGGCGCAGGGTCCTGGTCCCGCGTGTATCGACGGCCAGGGCAGGCACATCGGGCGGGGGGTTGGGCTTTCTCAGCCCCAGTATGTTCTGGAGAATCCAGATCCCTCGCAGGACCGGGGATGTCTCTATTCCGTTGGAGGTGCTGGTGAGGACCGCACCCTGGGTGATGAAGCCGCCGCGGCGAAGGTCGGGCAGGCTGACCTTTACAAACCCGAACTCCTTCACCTCCTTCAGCCCGTAGTGCTCAGCCAGGTCGGAGTCAACAAAGGTGTAGTCCGCGCTGAGGAACTCTGTCACCGGCCGGTTCTCATCCAGCATGTACTTGAACACCATGAATGATTCGGTGGTGAAGGATTCTTCGAGGCCGTTGTCGTAGAAGGTCTTGAACTTCTTTTCGTCAGGCGGCAGCTCGGTGATGTTCTCGATGTTCAGCCACTGGTGCAGGAAGTTCTTGATGAAGAATTCGGCCTTCTTGTCTTTCAGCATTCGCTCGACCTGCTCGGTGATGACCTCTTCATCTGTGAGCTTGTCGTCGGCGGCAAGATCAAAGAGGGTCTTGTCGGGCATCGAGTTCCACAGGTAGTAGCTCAGGCGGGAGGCGATCGCATAGCTGTCAAGCTTGCCGGGATCTTCGTAGAAATAGAGGAAGCGGGGCGAGCACAGGATGGCGGCATAGGCCCGCGAAGCTTTTGATTTTTCAGCAAGTCGAACATAGGGGGCAATCTGCGCATCGGTGACAGGCCTCCTGAAGGCCAGTGATGCGAACTCCTTGAGCTCTTCCCTGGTTGTGGATTTCTTGTCGAAGTCGGTGTACTCAATGGCGTCTTCGGCTGTCTTGATCATGTGGCTGATGAGGAAGTCGCTCATGACCTGGGAGCTGCCAATGTTGTCGAAGCCCTCATCGAGGAATTCTTCGGGGAAGGTCTTGATGAGGAGGTCGCTGGCCTCGCTGCCCAGGAGCTGGTGAACCGTGTTGGCGTACTGGGAGCGGCTCAGGCGCCTGAGGGTACCTTTTCCCTTGGCGCGGATGGCCTTGGAGGCCTGGGCTGAGGCCTGCTCGAGTGCTTTGGTAAGCCACTCGGAAATCTTTTCGGCTTCGGCAGTGAAGGCGGGGTCGGGCTTGGCTACAACGGTGCGTGCGCCTTTTTCTTTTTTGGGCGGCATTTCTCCGCTGGCGATCAGGTCGAGGACGTTTTGCCAGAAGTCATAGCTGTCGGGGTCTGTCGGCTTGAACTTGGCTGTATCGAGCCGCATCTTCCCCTTCTGGACCTTCTCCCCATGGCACTTGAAGCAGTTTTTCTCAAGGAAAGGCTTCAGCTTGGCCTTGTAGCCGGAGATGTAATTGATGGCATCGGCCCTTGCGCTCGATGTCGAGAGCAAGAGCAGGCCAACAGTAAGGAGAAGCGACCGAAGGGCTCCCATCTGGCTCATTTCAGCCCTGTGAAAGAGGTCTCCGCAGTATTGAACTTGCGGGTCTTGACCCCCAGGCGCTGAAGAATGGTCAGGTAGAGGCTGTTGAGCTTCTGGCGTTTGAAGGCATTGATATGCGAACCATGGCGCCAACCACCACCGGCCATAATGAGCGGCAGGTTTTCGTTGTTGTGCCTGGCTCCATCTCCCATTCCGGATCCCAGCATGGTGATGGTGGAGTCCAGCATGGTGCGGCCATCGGCTTCCTTGGTTGATTTGAGCTTCTCGACAAAACGACCCCAGGAGCGCAGGTGGACCTGGTCAATCAGGCTCAGCTGCTTGATGTTCTCTTCCTTGTGGCCGTGGTGAGAGAGATCGTGATAACCCTTGGTGACTCCGGGGATCTTGAAGTTGCCGCCCCGGGGCGAGCCAATAATGATCGAGCGGGTTGAGTCGGTCTTGAAGGCCAGGTAGGCCAGGTCATACCAGGACTCATAGGCCTCCTCCAGGTCACGATTGGAGGCGCTCTTGGGAGAGGCATCGACCTTGGGCTTGGGGATTTTCGACCACTTGATGGATGACTGAAGCTTGCGCTCCACCTCGCGAATGGAGGTGAAGTACTCGTCCAGCTTGTTGCGGTCGGCCGAGCCAAGGCGGGCCTCGAGTGATTTTGCATCGCCGCGGATTGCATCGAGAACGCTGTTGCGCGCTTCGAGATCGGCGGTTGTTTCTTCCGGGTAAGCGGAGAACTTCGACCGGTTGCGCCTTCTTCGCTTGGAGCTGCCACCGGAGGTGTCTTCGAACAAGAGGGCGAAGGCGTGCGCGGTTGACTTGATCGCGGGAACCTTTGCGCCCCGGCGTGTCCAGGAGTAGTCACTGTTCCAGAGGCAGAGAGAGCTGTAGCGAGTCTGTGAGAAGACATGCTCTGCGTATCTCTGGTCGAGGGTGACATTGCCTTCGTCGTGGTCCTTGTGCTCCTCGACCTTCACCCCACTGTAGAGGGTGTGGTTTGAATAGTGACCACCGGAAAGGCCGTGATCGAGATTGCTGAAAACCGTGAAGTCTTTGCGCAGATGCTCGATCGCAGTCAGCGAAAGGGGCATCTCGTAATCCCGGGTCGCCATCCTGGGGTGGAAGTTGGACGGGTGCATTCCCAGCGGAGTCCCTGTTCCCAGGAATCGCATAGGGCCCTTGTAGCCCTTCGAGTTGCGGCCAAAAGCGACTGCTGATGGAATCATCGCATCGAGGAGGGGGAGAGCAACGGCAAAGCCGGCGCCCTTGAGCATGGTCCGTCGATCCATAGGTTTCGACATGGTGTTTTCCTTTTTGGGATTACAGATGTGTCGTTTCGGCCCACCTGAGGGGCCTGAAATGAAGTCCATTTAATTTTAGCGCAAAAACCTATCTGAGAGCCAGCAGTTTAAGTGATAGCAGAAAGAGAATGATCCGGGTGCAGATGGGGAAGAGGCCTGGCCTCCATATATTCCATAAGTCATTGGAAGGTATTCGCTTCGAACAGAGGCAGTTTCAGTTCTTCAGCTTGTTTCTGCGGTGGTGTTTGTCCTAAGATGCTTATTGATTGATACAACTTGGCGGAAATCATTAAACGAGGATGGGATCTTGAAGAAACGGGTTCTTTTTGTACTGGTCGTCCTGGGGTTTTTCCCGGGGAGGGAAGGTGGCCTGGTGAAGGCCGCCGAAGCTCTTGAGGTCAAAAATGGGGACCGAATCGTTCTCCTCGGAAACACCCTTATTGAGAGAGCCCAAACCTATGGTTATCTCGAGGCCATCCTGGTTTCAGGCAATCCGGGTCTCAATCTCACCTTCCGCAATCTTGGCTGGAGCGGGGATAACGTGTTCGGGCATTCCCGGGCGGTGTTCGATCCTGCACCAAGGGGTTTCGGTAAGCTTCTCAAGCAGGTCAGCGCGGCGAAGCCCACCGTTCTGTTGATCGGCTACGGGTCCAATGCCGCCTACGATGGAGAGGCCGGCCTGCCGGCTTTCATCGCCGGGTACACGAGGCTGCTGGATGCGGTCTCGCAGACCGGGGCAAGAATTGCCCTGCTCTCTCCTGTGCGTCTTGAAAAAAAGAAGCCGCCGCTGCCGGACCCGGCTGCTCAGAACAGGAATGTGGCGATCTACGCCGCCGCCATTTCAAAAATCGCACAAGAGCGCAAGCTGGTTTTTATTGACCTCTTCAGCGAGCTCCGGGCCGGGAAGCCCGGGGAGGAGTTGACCGGTAATGGCATACACCTCAACAAGCTGGGCTACCTGAAGGCGGGGCAGGTGATCGCGGCCCGAATGGGTGCAAGCCAGGCGACTGCAGAGCTGGTCATTGATGCGGCGAAGCCCGCCCTGGTCTCGGCGGAGAACGCCAGGGTGCAGGGTGTCGAAAGAAAGGGGGATGGCCTCCTCTTCAAGCTTGAGCGAGCCAGCCTTCCCTCGTTTTCTGCCTCGGGGGGGATCAGGGAGGTTCTCAAGGTCCGGGGGCTTGGCCCCGGCCAGTACGCATTGAAGGTAGATGGGGCCGAGGTCCTGCAGGCGGATGCGAAAGAATGGAAGGCCGGGGTCGGTGTCCCGGGCGGGCCTGATTTTGACCGGATTGAAAAGATCCGGAAGCTTGCGGTTGAAAAGAACTTCTTCTACTTCCATCGCTACCGTCCTGCTAACTGGCCCTATATTTACGGATTCCGGAGGCATGAGCAGGGCAGGAATGCCGTGGAGATTCCGCTTTTTGATCCACTGATCAAGGAGAAGGAGGCGGCGATTGCAGGCCTCAGCAAGCCGGTAGGCCGGACCTATGAGCTGGCACGGGTGAAAGGGGGTGCCAAATGAGGAAATCAGCGAACCGAACCTGCATGGCCGTTATTCTGCTCTTCCTCTCGACGGTGGATCTTTCTGCCCAGAGAAATTTGCGCAAAGCACCGAAGCCCGATCCTGCTGTGGAGCTGACCCAGTTCCAGGCTGCAGAGGGATTCCAGGTCAACCTGTATGCCGCCAACCCCTTGATCACCAAGCCCATCAACATGAACTTCGATGCGCAGGGCCGGCTCTGGGTTGCCAGCTCGGGTGTTTATCCGCATATCAAGCCCGGCCAGGTTCCCAATGACAGGATCCTGGTTCTCGAGGACACCGATGGAGATGGTGCCGCTGACCGGTCTACGGTCTTTGCTGAGGGCCTGCTGATACCGACTGGCGTAGTCCCCGATGATAATGAGGGAGCCTATATCGCCAACTCCACGGACCTCATCTACATGAAGGACCATGATGGCGACCTGAAGGCTGATGAAAAACGCGTGGTGCTCTCTGGCTTCGGGATCGAGGACACCCATCATATTCTTCATACCTTCCGTTACGGACCCGGCGGAAACCTGTATTTCAACCAGTCCATCTACATCCACAGCCACATCGAAACTCCTTACGGCGTACGCCGGATGAATGGTGGGGGAATCTGGCAGTTCCGGCCCGAAA
>CAZTRG010000277.1:0-5886 GCA_964615885.1 uncultured Planctomycetia bacterium
CTCCCCACCGGGTTCCCATCTCACCCCAGTGAAGTATGTACATATTCTGAACAGAACTGAGCTCGGGCATGATTTCTTTCCTTTCTGTAATTTCAGAATATTCTGAAATATAAGAAAGCGCAAGTAGAAAAGGGGGATTTATCCTTATTTCCTGCCGGCACAGGCCCTGGTCCACGGGGCAATGCGGTGTCAGCTGGAGCTTATTGAAGCCGGGTATGCCCCGGGGTTTTGCCCTAGGAAAAAATCCCCGGTAGCCACTCACACGCCCTCCTGCCGGGCAGCCAGTGGAAGCTCACCTGCTCCTGGCGAGGTCCTTCAACAGGCCGATGGCCGCCTCCACCATGGCCTCCCCTCCCCCGCTCTGCACCCTGGAGTTCACCGTCTCGTAACTGCCCTCAGCAAAGGCCTTGCGCGTGGGAATATAGCCTGGCGCGTCATTCACCAACTCGATCACCAGGGTGTTCCTGAATGGGGAGCCCTTCTTGATAGCCAGGCCCAGTTCAACAAAAACCTCTCCCGGCAGAGTAAGGATCGCGAGCTCCGAGCTGAGCCGGAAAGCCTGGATCTCAAGAGCAATGGTGTCGGCCTTTCGAAGCTGCAGGGCCATGATCTTGTAGGCCTTGACCCGCTGGAGAAATGGCAGCTTATTGCTCCCCACCAACTCCATTTCCTTGCGGGCCTTCTCAACCTCCTCTTTGCTGTAGCGTTGCAGGGGAACCTCTACCTCAGCCCTGCGGACCGCCAATGACGGCTGCTTCACTGCACCGAGCTGCGAAATTCCGCCACGCACTGTCTGGGCCAGCAACTTCCCGATCTCCCCGGCACTTCTCCTCCCCTTCACCGTGACATCGATGTGATTGATATCGCCACAGGCCCCGGCCCCGAAGAAGGATACGTACTCCTTCCCGAACACCGCTCGCAGTTCGTCACTGAGAAAACGGGGGTAATCGGCCGAGTACTCGGTACCGCCGACTGTATCGAGGTGCAGAGCGAAAACAGCCAGCGAAGCGTGGGGCACCCCGCCTTCGGACCGGAACTCGATAATGCCGACATCGGGATCGATCGGACCCGCCGTGCGAAGAATGGAAGGGTTCAACTGCCCTGGATTAAAACGCACCCCCCCCGCCTTCATGTGAAACCGCCGGTTAAAAGACAGCCGCTTCTCACTCGCTATACCGTGCCGAATCTTTACGGGCGCGGCAGTGCGCACCGCCTGGATAACCGCCTCCGCAATCTTCCCTGCAGCCCAGGCAGAATAGTCGATGGCCTCATGCGGATCCTTGCCAGTGCCGGCTACCGCCGCCCTGTGAAAGTGCTCCCGCAGAGCACCGAAATAGAGCGGCCCGGTATGGCTATGAGTCGCTGCAATGGAAATGCACTCAAAGGGGATTCCGGTTTTCGCGGCAACTTTCCTTCGAGCCGCCCGCGACAGGTCCGGGCCGATCCCGATCAGGTCACAGAAGACCAGGGCCGCCCTGGCCTTGCCCTGGCTCAAGACAAGGGCCTTCGCCTTCAGGGAATCCCGCACACCGGTATTGAACCGCTCACTGAAATAGCCGCTCATGCGAAAACCACGCGGCGCAGTAATATCCACCTGCGCAGTCCCCACCAGGAAGTCCCCGGCCTCTAACCCCGGGCAGGTTAACAGGCAAACGAGGGTAACCATCGAGATCCATTTCATGTCAGCAACACCTTGGCAAAATCAGGACATAAGAAACCTGCGACACCGAAGCTTTCACCTTTATACCAGAGCCCGGCTGAACTTCCATGAAAGGCGCCGCCCTCAAAAGTTGTTGGCTTCCAGTTAACCACCTGCAGGGCTAAAATGCCTGCCGGGATCATCGGCCTTCAGGACACGGCTGAAAGATCCGAAACAAACCAGCTCCAGGAGTTTTTTACTAATGAACAAACCGCAACGCGCCATCCTTCTTCTGCTGACCTGCCTCTCGATCCTCACTACGGACATCCAGGCCTCGCCTGCCGATGTCTCGATTCCCGCTACCGACGAGGGACTTCCAGGAGCCGGGCCAATTCGCCGCTACGGCTGGTTCAAGAAACTCTGGCTGCGAAAGCGGACGGGATGGGCCAGGCAGGTCCAGCAGGACCAGGGTGCACTCGTCTTCCTCGGTGACTCCATCACCCAGGGCTGGGGAGACTCCATGGGCGGCAGCGTTCCGGGAGTCAAGGTCGCCAACCGCGGAATCAGCGGTGACACCACGCGGGGTGTGCTTATCCGGCTCCAGGGAGATGTCCTCGCCCTCAAACCCAGCGGCGTGGTGATCCTTATCGGGACCAATGACCTCGAAGAGAAGGCATCGCCAGAAGTGATCGCCGGCAACCTCAAGCTCATCATCGCAGCGCTGAAAAAGCACAACTCGAAGATGCCGATCATCCTGTGCAACACCTTTCCCAGCTCTGCCAGCAAGCGCCGGCCGAGCGACCAGATCAGGAAGATCAACCAGCTCTACTTCGCCGCGGTCAAGGGCGACCCGCAGATCACCGTTCTCGACACCTGGCTCCTCTTCGCCGATGCGAAGGGCGACGCTAAAAAAGGAGAGTTTCCCGACCTTCTTCATCCCAACAAGCTCGGCTACGCCAAGTGGGCCGCCGCCCTGCGGCCGCTGCTTGCCACCCATGGCTACCTCGAAACCGGCCCCGACGACTTCAAGCTCGAGCCGGGCTTCATCAGCCTCTTCAACGGCCGCGACCTGACGGGCTGGGGCTTGCGAAAGAGAAAATCTCTCAAGCGCCTGGAGAACTTCGATGGCAAAAAAGCCAGCAAGGACAAGCGCTACGTCGCCATCAATGGGCGTCTCGTCGTAACCACCCCGGCGGAGGGCCGCCGCTTCCAGCAGCTGTGGACAACCAAGGACTTCCCGAAAGACTTCATCCTCAAGCTCGAATTTCGAGCCACCCCTAACGCTGACAGTGGCGTGTTCATCCGCAACCCCCAGCTGCAGTGCCGCGACTACCTGCTGGCCGGCCCCTGGAAGGATCTCAAAAACTACAAGCCCCAGGACTGGAACGAGATGGTCGTTACCGTCAAGGGCGGCATCGCCCACTGCACCTGTAACGGCGAAATCCTCAACGCAGAGATGAAGGTACCCGCCACCGGTCCGATTGGCCTCGAAGGAGACCGTGGCCAGATGGAATACCGCAGGATCCGACTCAAAGAACTTGATTGACTGAAAAAGGCCGGCCTTGAACAGCATCCAAAATGCCTTTGAAACCAGTTGGCTGAAATTCCAATCTAATAAAGGGCTGCTATTTTCCCTCTTCGCCGGCAGCGCCCTTTTCTACATTACGGCAAGGCCCCTACTGGGGCTGATCGATTCCCCATTCGAGGATCAACCTCAGCATATCTGGGAGGCCTTCCTGGGCATCTGCTGGACCCTCCTCCTCTACTCGCCCATAACAGCAGTCATCTCAACGGCCTACATCCGGATCTCCCTGCGAATTATCCGCGATGAAAAAATCAGCCCGAACGATTTCATCCCTCATCCCTGGATCATCCTGAGCGCATCAATAACCGCGGCCCTCAGCCTGCTCGGAATCTTCCTCGGAACTCTTTTCTTAATAGTGCCCGGCCTGATAGTTCACCTGAGCATATTCTTTGCCCTCTGGTTCGTGGTCGACAGAAAACACCACCCCTTCCGCGCAATCCAGGCTGCAAATAAAGCCGTCGATGGCTCCAGTTGGAAATTATTCGCCCTGGTACTACCCATGTACTTACTCTTGATCCCGCTCGCCTACGGCATCGACAACCAGCTCAGTGGGGTCCGCGGCCTCCCATGGGAAGCTGCCATTGTTTTTCCCTACCTCCTGCTCGCTTCATTTTTCATCCTGCCATTCAGCTACTGTTATGAATCCCTCAGCATGGCAAAGGACCTGTTATCGAAAACTTCTGAGCTGAACGAGCTGCTGGCGAAAGACTCTGACCTGCTGCAGGGAAAGAACCTCTCCGGGATGAAATTGAGGCACCACCAGATGCCCGGGGCCAAGCTCAAAGGGGCAAACCTTGAGCACACCGACCTCTATGGCGCGAATCTCTCCAAGGCCAACCTGGAAAAGGCAATCCTCCGAGACGCGAAACTGCGGTCTGCCAACCTGGCGAACACCATCCTCGTGGGTGCCGACCTGGAAAATGCTGACCTGGCCAAGGCTGTCATGAGGAAGGCCGACCTGGCAACAGCCAGGCTTGCCGGCGCCAACCTGGCCGGGGCCGACCTGCAAGGTGCAGACCTCTCCAGCGCCGACCTGGCTGGGACCAACCTGCAAGGTGCGAATCTCTCCGACGCAAACCTTGAGGCTGCAATGCTGCAGGCCGCTGACCTGAGAGGGGCGATCGGCGCTGAACTCAAAGGGACAAGAGGAGAGCCTGCCTATACCCCTGAAATTGAAGAGGAGGAGAAAACAGCTGAGGCTCCTCCCCAGGCTGAAGATACAGACGCCCCTGGAGCGGAACCATCCGAAATAGAGGTCCTCTCAGAAGAAGAGGAAAACGATGAGACTCCCCCTCCCGTGCCTCCTCCCCCTCCACCCGATTTCTAGCCCGGTCCGGGAAGGGCTCCCCGGGGCGAATCACCTGAAAGCAGCGCCGATGGGCCGGGCACTTCCGGGGTTGAAGTCCCGGTGGTCCAGGCCATAGAAACGCAGGATCGTGGCCGCAACCTGGCTCTGGGAATAGGTCCCCGCTGACTTTTCCTCTCCCCGGTCAGGGGTGTCAGGGCCGATCACGGCAATCCAGATTTCTGCCGAGCCGGGTATCGTGGATTTATGCGAGACCCAGTCATCGACGCCATGCCCCCGGCCATGATCGGTCAGAATCACCAGGCTCGTCTTGCCCCTGTAGCGGGGACTCGCCTGCAGGCTTGTCCAGAGCACCCGCAGCGACTCGTCAAAATAATTCGCCGCCTGCAGTACCCGGTCGTAGCGCCGCTCGTGCCCCCAGTCATCAGTCTCCGCCAGGGCGACATAGAAAAGCCTCGGCTGCTGGCTCTTGAGGTATTCATTGGCGATCGAGAGGGTGACCCAGTCATGGCGAACCGTATCCCATGGAGTGGTCAGCTTGCACTGCGCCTCGTTAGCGGACCTCATTCCAGGCGTCAGGTACTTCGCGGGAACCGCCTCAAAGCCGGCATTACAGAAAATCGATCCATCGACCCGGGCGGTGATCTCATTGAACACCGACCATGAACAGACCGCGGCAACCTTCTCCATCGGCAGCTCCAGCTTTCGGCGCACGTATTCAAGAACGGTCTCGTGCGGGCTGCGAACCGCCTTGTTGCTGGTGATCGAAGCCTGCGGCTGCCCGGTCATGATTTCTGCATAGCCCGGATAGGAAAAATGATGCGGATTGGAGACATCCACAAAGCTCTTCAGCTCACGGTTACCGAGCACCACCCCCTGCTTCGCCAGGGTTCCCCAGAAAAAAGGCAACAACGCCTCGCGCCTCTCCCCAGCCGTTTTCCGCCAGTACCTCTGCTTGAGCTTTGACTGGTTTTCTGCCCCGGATCGCTTTGAGTTGTTCAGCAGCTTAGGATCCGCGCCGCCAAAAAGCTCCTCGTTGCGAAGACCATCAATCGTCACCAGGACCACGTATTCGGTCTTGAGCTTTTCATCGGCCAGTGCCAGCCGGCCACCGGGCATCAGGAACAAAAGGATTAGGGCATAAATAGCCGTGCGGCGAACTTCTTTCATTCCAGGCTCTCTCCTTCAAGGGGTATTCGAAGCCTATAGCCTATTGCATGCCCGGCCGGCAGGCAATCACAGCCCCGCCAAACCCACTCTCCTCCTCAAGCTGCTTTCTTAACCCCTCTCCTTGCGGTTATAACAGGGGGTAGTCCACGGCCACCCCCAACCCACGAGGAAGCCTGAATATGGACC
>CAZTRG010000278.1:0-4311 GCA_964615885.1 uncultured Planctomycetia bacterium
GGTGGCGGTGGCGACGATGCCGGTGGAGACGATGCAGGCGGCGTCGAGTCCGGTGGCGACGATGCCGGCGGAGACGATGCAGGCGGCGACGATTCCGGTGGAGACGATGCCGGTGGAGACGATGCAGGCGGCGACGATTCCGGCGGCGACGATTCCGGCGAATCAGAAGCGCCACCCCCACCTGCGGAGGATGGCGGAAGCGATGAGAGTGCCAGCTGATTTATTCAGCCGGCCGACAGGAATCGCCAGGTTTTACGGTTCCCTGTAGAGGGTACAGGGGGATCCCAATGGGGGGTTCCCTTGCGTCCCCTTATGCGGGAGCTTTACCGAGTTTCAGACAGAGATAATTAAAGAGCCATGAGCCGCCGTGTTGTCGTTACCGGGCTGGGAGCCCTGACCCCGATTGGAACCGGGATCGAAAAGTACTGGCAGGGCCTGCTGGACTGCCGCAGTGGAGCTAATGTGCTTGAGGCCTTCGACACGAAGGATTTCTCTGTGCACATCGGGGCCGAGGTCAAGGACTTCGATGCAGCGGAGTACCTTGGCGCAAAACAGGCCCGCACCCTGGACCGTTTCACTCACTTCGCCCTCGCCACTGCAGATGAGAGCGTAGCGGACAGCGGTCTCGAAATAGACCAGGAAGATGTTACCCGGGTCGGCTGTATCTGGGCGTCCGGGATCGGTGGCTTGATCGAGATCGAGGCAACCCACCTGGTCTACCAGGACCGTGGCCCGCGCCGCATCAGCCCTTTCTTTATTCCCAAGCTCATGGTCAATGCCGCCTGCGGGCAGATTGCTATTCGCTTCGGAATCCAGGGAGTTAATTATGCTGTGGCCTCAGCCTGCGCTTCGGCTCAGCATGCCATTGGCCTGGCCTTCAGGAGCATCAAGTGTGGTGAGGCCGATGTCATGATTACCGGCGGCTCCGAGGCAGCCATCACGCCCCTGGGGCTGGGTGGCTTCTGTTCCCTGCGGGCCTTGTCGACAAGAAACGATGATCCGGAGGGGGCCTCGCGGCCGTTCTCCCTGGACCGGGATGGCTTCCTGATGGGGGAAGGGGCGGGCGCCATGGTGCTTGAAGACCTGGAACATGCCACTGCCCGGGGAGCTGATATCTATTGCGAGGTGCTGGGCCTGGGGATGACCGACGATGGCTTCCACATATCGGCTCCTGTGCCCGAGGGCACCAATGCCTCCAGGGCGATGGGTATGGCGCTCAGTGAAGCAGGAAAGAATACCGACGAGGTGCAGTACGTCAATGCCCACGGCACCTCCACTCCGCTCAATGATGTAATGGAGACCCGGGCGATCCGTACGACCTTTGGTGAGCACGCCGACAAGCTCATGGTCAGCTCCACCAAGTCCCAGATCGGACACCTCCTTGGTGCTTCGGGAGCAGCCGAGAGTGTCGCCTGCGCCCTGGCCCTGAAAAACCAGGTGATTCCTGCGACGATCAATTACCAGACACCCGACCCGGAGTGCGATCTCGATTACGTCCCCAATGAACCCCGGGAGGCTTCGGTTGATTGCCTGATCACCAACTCCTTCGGATTCGGCGGCCATAACGTGGCGATGGCCTTCGGGAAGATCTGACCACGAGGGCGGGTTGCGCCCTCAGCTGAGCAGCAGAAAAAAGGACCGGGACGTGAGCAAGGTTTTATTCATCGCCGACAAGATCAGTGAGGATGCCCTGGAGTACCTGGCGGGCTTTCCCTCCCTGGAGGTTGATAACCGCCCCGGGCTTGACCAGGCTGAAAAGCTGGAGGCCGTGGGGCGTGCGGATGCGCTGATCGTGCGCAGCGCCACGCAGGTGGACAGTGAGCTGCTCGAGGCTGCCTCCTCCCTTTCGCTGGTTGTGCGCGCCGGTGTTGGCGTCGACAATATTGACCTCGATGCGGCCACCCGAAAGGGAGTGGTCGTTCAGAATGTTCCTGAGGGAAACACGCGCTCGGCCGCGGAGCACACCATAGCCATGATGCTGGCGCTCTCGCGCAACATTCCAGAGGCGCATCGCTCGGTCAAGGCGGGGGAGTGGGACCGGGGCCGCTTCGTCGGGGTGGAGTTCCAGGGCAAGACCCTCGGGGTGATCGGCTTCGGCAAGATCGGCCGTCACGTGGCCCATATGGCAGCCGGGCTGGGACTGGAGATCCTCGCCTTTGATCCCTTTCTTGCGCCGCATATGGCGGAGGAGCTTGGTATCGAGCTGGTTACCGACCTGGGCGACCTGGCATCGCGGTGTGATTTTCTAAGCGTCCATGTGCCCAAGACCGAGGGCACCAGCGCGTTGATCGGCAGCGAAGTATTAGGAAAGGCCAGGAAGGGCCTGCGGCTGGTTAATTGCGCAAGGGGTGGAATCGTTGATGAGGCCGCCCTGCTGGAGGCGCTCGAGGCCGGCCAGGTAGCCGGTGCCGCGCTCGATGTGTTTGAGCAGGAGCCGCCTGTTGACCGTGCGCTCGTCGATCATCCGGCCGTCGTGGTGACGCCGCACCTGGGAGCGTCCACGCGCGAGGCACAGGTGAACGTTGCGCGCTCAGCGGCACAGCTCGTGGTGGACTACCTGGAGAATGGGAAACTTCACAGCCCCGTCAACGCGGTCTTTCTCGAGCCCGATATGCGCGAGCGGCTTGATCCCTACGGGGAGCTCGGTCGCAGGCTCGGCCGGTTGCAGGCCCAGTTCCTCGAGGGCAATCCGGAGCGCATCCTGGTCCAGTACTTTGGCGATATGTTCGACGAGCCCCGCAGCCAGAATTTTGTGACTGCCCGGGTGCTGTCCGGTTTCCTCGGTGACCGCTGCTCGCAGCCGGTCAACCAGGTCAACGCAAGAGCCCTTGCCAGGGAACAGGGACTCGTTGTCGAGGAGTCCAGCGAGGGCAGAAGCCGCTACTTCGCCAACATGATCCGGGTGGAGCTTACCGACAGCTCCGGTGCGAGAAACCTCGGGGGGTCTATTCGCGGCCGCAAGGGAATCCGCCTTGTCTCCCTGGACAATTACCATTTCGATGCGGTGCTGGAGGGCTGGATGGTGATCGCTGCCAACGAGGACAGGCCGGGAATGATCGGCACGATCGGCCAGGTTCTCTCGTCCCACGAGGTCAATATTTCTTCGATGTCCCTGGGCCGTGATCAGAGTGGGGGTACTGCCCTCTCGGTGATCAATCTCGATGACCCGGAGGAGAAAAAACTTCCCGCGGTTGCTGAAGAGCTCACCTCCAGGGAAGGAATTCTCTGGGCCCGAACCCTGCAGGCGGAATGAGGGCATAAAAAAAGGGCTCAAACCTGCAAACGGAATGAGCCCGTGGAACGTGGGTTGGGGGCGAATTTAATGGCGCCTGCCTTGCCTTGCCGTCATTTCGGCCGGCCCTGGCCAATGGAGCTTCCTGCTGCTCTTTTAAAAGCCGCAGGCACCCATTGCTGAACGCCACTAAATAGTAGGACAGGATTCGAGAATCGTCAAACCGATCCGTTTTGGGGGTATGCCTATAGCTGTAGCTTATTACCTCTTAACGGGTTAGAGTAACTGTATGGGTTTCCCAGGTTATGTCATCGCATGTTCCGTATATGCTGCAGCAGGATTCTGCACGGCCTCGGTTTTCCTTTGTTCGAAGACTCTCCGCAGCAACTCCTGGGCCCAGGCTGGTGCCCTGCTGTTGAGCTTCGTCTCAGCGATCCCCGCGGTGGCGGTTTCGGCGATGGAGTACTACCCGGAGTTCCACCTCAGCTTCCAGGGGCTGCTGTTCATGGCAGCTTCCTTCTGCCATGCCCCTGTATGGATCTACATAGCGCTTTTTCACGGCAGCCGCCTGGTCACCTCCTTCAGCAGGGGGCCGGCCGGTAGTGCGCCTGAAAAGGAGCGCTCCAGGGTGGCTGAATGGAAGCTCGTGGAGGAGTGCCTGGCCGACCTGGCGGGAAATCCTCTCGATGCCTGCAGGCGCGAACAGCTTGCTGACTCCTACCTGAGGCTCGGAGCGATCGATTCCGCGATTTCTGAGTACCGAAAGGCCGCCGACAGCCTCGATACCGGCCCTGAGCAGGCCAGGTTGATGTACAGGGCCTCCTATATCTGTGTTGAGCGCCGCCTGTCGGTAAAAAACGCCGTGCCGCTGCTGAGACGCATGGTGCGCCTCTACCCCAGGAGCTACTACGCCGCCTATGCCCGGCGAATCCTCAACCGCTACGAGGCCTATGAGTCTGCCGGCCTGCTGGATTCCGAAAACGCCGACTGGTGGGACAGCGGGGCCGAGCCCCGGGACTGATTCAGCCGCGCGGGTGGAACTGGCGGTGAAGCTCCTTGAGCTCCGATCTCTCGATGTG
>CAZTRG010000279.1:0-2725 GCA_964615885.1 uncultured Planctomycetia bacterium
GGGCAGATTGAAGCGTCGTCACGACGATGTTTGTGATAGCTCAAAAATCGTCGGCAGCACTATGGCCATTTTTCGGAGTCTGGTATGGGGTAGAAAACCTCATGTTCTACAAAGGCTGGAGCCGGATAGCAAGCTCACAGAGTTTCAAAGGGGTTTGGTTTGAGTCTATGGGTGGGTGCTGTGCCGTCATCAAAATCGACGGACACCCAGAAACTAAACGACTCGAGACCGTCGAGGGCTGCAAACTATGGTTTTAGTATCTAAAGCAGCCAGTATGGGGAGCAATGATGTGGATACATCCGGTTTTATTCATGAAAATAGGATTTATTTATCAACTCTCATGTTTTCAATCGTATGCCGATCAGGCGATAGCCCCGGAACCAAGCCCCTCGTGTGTGTAGGTGAAAAAAAAACCAGTTCATCAGAGAGCATGCAAACCGAATGGAACATGGAATCAGGCATCATTGGCCCTGAAATTCGGTGTGTCAAGCACCACCATCCGGAATATAATACTGGTAAATTGTTATAAATATATTTAGGTTGTCTGTGTCCTTTCATAATTCCAATGGGTGGGAGGTAAAGTAAAGAAAAAAACAGCGATTTGCTCGTGAATCGGGACCAAAACCTGTTGTGGAAGGTGCTAGGAATTATAAAAAACCGTGCAAAAAGCGGGTCAAGCATGATGGACCGACGCCGATGGTGGCCGGAACATGAGCTCGTATAGTAAAAATCCATGATGCGTAGTACTAAAAATCACTACAGGGACCCTAAGGTACCTACATGGGCTGAGGTAATCAGTACTGCACACCTGGGAGTGTTTGTGACGCTACACGACATGTAAGTCACCCCCGCGGGCGCTCATAGCAGGGGTCAGCCACCATACAGCTGTACCCGTTTCGGGCCAAAAGTGGAACTTTGGCGAAAAGTGGAACTTTGGTGGTTTTGTCCGCTTCCTCGACCACAGCCGCTTCCTCAGCACCTCCCAGCGCAAGGGCAGGTCGCCGCACGTCCCGTACGCCGCGTGGACACCGCGGTTTGGCGGTAGGACGCGTGGGGCAAAAGTCGCCAAAATCGCTGCGGCGGTGGCCTGATCGCGAAATGCGAAAATGGCCGATCTGCATCCTCTCCGGGCGCCCCGTCATCGAGGCCTTTGTTCTGCGCCAATCTAGATGTTCTTCGGGGTACGCGCTACCAAGGTGTGTAACCACAGCGTGATGCATTCTCATATACGAACTCGGAAAGGCTGTTGTGTTATTGCACCCTAAAGTGGGCGTATGGTGAAAGTTCCACTTTAGAAGCAAAGTTCCACTTTCGGCCGTTTTTTTGTAAGCGTGCTGAGACATTTTACTCAGCAGCGGCTCTCGTGGGTGACAACAATGCTCGGCCTGTCGGAAGCACCCGACGTCTATCTGCGCCTCGCCGCGATCGTGTTCGCGGCGCTGGTGGCCGCCGCGGCGCTGCACCTCATCCGCGCACTGATCGACGCCACGGAGAACGCCGAGCGCCACGCGCGCGCACACCGGTGCACGATCGCGCGCAACGCGGCCGCCACGGAGACGCTCGTCTCGGACAAGGCGGCCGCCGAGGAACGCACGCGGGCCGAGCTGGCGCGGCGCGTGGAGGCCGAGGCACAGGTGCAGGCGGAGCGCGAGATGTCGGCCTACCTGTTCCACGAGTTCCGTGCGGACCTGCAGGGGATCGGCAGCGCCGTGCTGCGCTGGTCGGCCGGGGAGACCGTGAGTCCCTCGCTCGCGGCCGCGGCGCGCGCGTCAATCCTGCACTGCAAGGAGCTCGCGGCAAACGTGATGGACGTGGCCAAGTTCAACAGCGGCGAGCTCGTGCTCGCGCAGGAAGACGTCGACGTGCGCGCGCTGTGCGAAGAGGTGCACCAGACGATGTCGATCGCGTATCCCACGGGGGACGGTGGAGATGAGGGCGATGCGGGTCGGCCGGCGGCGGTGGTGCGGCGCGTGGTGTGCCCGGCGGGCCTGTACGTGAAAGGGTCGCCGCGCCACCTCCGCCAGATCCTGCGCAACCTGTTCAGCAACGCGTGCAAGTTCACCGAGCGCGGGTCGATCGTGATCGAGGCAAGCCCCGTGGCGGAGAGCCCGAGCACGGTCGACGTGCGCTTTTCGGTGTGCGACACGGGTTGCGGGATCGTGGCGGAAGACCAGCAGAAGGTCTTCCGCAAGTTCCAGCAGGTGAGCACGGAGCGCGGCGGCGGCAGCGGCGGCAGCAGCTACGACGGCACGGGCATGGGGCTGCCGTTGTCGCAAGGTTTTGTCGAGCTCATGGGCGGCACGCTCGAACTGGCCAGTCCGTGGATCACCGGCGACGGCTCGGTCGTCTCGGGAACCATGTTTCACTTCACCGTGACGTTTCCGCGCGGGCAGGCGACGAAGGCGCTGGACAACGGTGGCACCGGCCGCGCCGACGAATCGAGTGGCTGCGAGCGGACCTCCGCGTCGGCGACGCAGCAGCGCTATCCGAAGTTTCTTCCCTCGAACGGCGAGGACGAAAAGGGCGGACACATACCGTGGACAAAAGGCGTGCCGTGCACGCCGGCGGAGCTGCCGTGCGTCGACGCGTCGGTCGTGCTCGACTCGTTCACGGACGCCCACGAGAAGGCTGCGATCATCGCGAGCTTCGTCGACGAACTGAACACGCCCGTCAAGATGTTTTCGCCGCTGCGGTAGATTGAGCGCGCTGCACGGGCACAGCTACG
>CAZTRG010000280.1:0-4272 GCA_964615885.1 uncultured Planctomycetia bacterium
ACCTCGAGGCCAACCAGGCACAGCCCGGCGATGTCAACCAGGATCAATTCCATGACATTTCCGATCCCATGTCGATCCTCAACGACCTCTTCCTCGGCAACGAGATGATCTGCAGGGCGGCTGGAGATGTAAATAGCGATGAAACAGTAGACCTGTCCGATGCAGACTACATGCTCAACTTCCTCTTCAATGGGGGGCCAACCCTCGCTGAGGAAGCGGTTGAGTGTTCTCCAGCCGATGGCGGTGGAGCCTGATTCCCCGACGGGTATCAAAAGTAAGCCGGCCGCGACCTCTTCACGGGTTCGCGGCCGGCTTTTTTTCATCTGCCGTTTCCAGGGAGGGATCAGCTTCCCGTCGCTGCTTTTCGGGCCTTTTCCGCCGCCTCGAGGGCCTTTTTCGCATCCTCTGCAGCCTGCTTAAAGCGGGCTTCAGCTTCCCTGGATGATTTCTTTGCTGCCGCCTCCTCCGAAGAGGCCTTCACCGCCGCTTCGCTGGCCTTAGTCGCCGCCTCGGTGGCCGCCGCAGCTGCTTTTTGCTTCGCAGTTGCTTCCTGTGAAGCCTTTTGAGATGCCTCTGTCTTCTTGCGGGCCTCTTCCGCTTTTTTCTTCAGTTCCTCCTCGGCCTTTTTCCGAGCTTCTTCGGCCTTGCGGAGGTCTTCTTCCCTCTGCTTGATGAGCGCGGCAGCCTTTTCGCGAGCCTTCCTTTCGGCCTCCGCCTTCATGCGCAAAATTTCTTCGGGGTCCTCTACCGGAGAGGTCGGCACGGGACACCTGAGCAGCGTTCCTGATTTGTCAGACTTATTGCTGGTGCCACAGTAGAGGGTTTTTCCATCTCTTGAGAAAGCAACGCACCAGGCGGTGCAGCCGGGCTTGGCTACGGTGGCGTAATGCGCTCCGCTGGCGACAGCCCACAGCTTGACCCTGTGATCAAAGCTGGAGCTCGCAAGAAGTTTCCCGTCTGGAGAAAAAGATACAGACGTCACCCAGTTCCTGTGCGCTTTCCAGGATTTCTTCTCCTTCAGCTCAAGAGATTCCGCGGTGGGGGAGATTTCCCAGAGCTTGATTTTGTTGTCAGCGCCCCCGGTTGCTATGGAGTCCCCAGCGGGGCTGAACTGAACAGTCCAGACGGCATCGGAATGGGCACCTGATTGAGACACTTCCTTGAAGCTTGCCGAATCCCAGACCCGCACGGTCTTGTCAAAGGATCCGGTGGCAACCCATTTGCCATCAGGAGAGTAGGTGACGGTTCGCACCGTTCCTGTGTGTCCGGCCAGGGTGCCGACCACCTTGCCCGTTTCAAGGTCCCAGATGTTCACGGTGGTGTCCTCACTTGCCGAGGCCAGCCTTTTGCCGTCGGGGGAAAAATCAATGGAGGTGACCCAGTTCTTGTGCCCGGAGAAGGTTGCCTTCAACTTCATTTTTCCGCCAAGGCTTGTTCTCCATAACTTGATGAGCTTGTCTGTCCCGGCGGTTGCAAGGGTCTGTCCATCAGGGGAAATGGCTACAGTCCAGACGGTGCTGGCGTGAGGCTGGAAGCCACTGAGGTGCCTGTTGTTTCCAGGGTCAAAAAAGTTGGCCTGCCCGGGGCGAATCGTAAGGGTCTCGCCTCCACCTGTAGCCAGGACATCTCCATCCGGGGAGACTGCAATCGAGGTCACCCAGGAGCTGTGCCCCTGGAAGGCGGCGGGGGCAGGAGAGGCCAGGTTGTGGCCGGCGCCGGGCACTGAATACAGAATAGAAACAACAGCAAAAGTCGCTGCGCCAAGCATGGTGGTGTTTGCGCCTGGGTTCCGCATTGTCTTAAATCTCCTCCGCGGTGGCTTTGAATAAACAAATTGGCGGTTTGCAGGTTTTACAGAAACCGGGAATTCCCTGCATACCCGTCATTGGCATTTACTCTCTGCAAAAATATAATCTCTGGTTGAGAAGCCAGCCCCTTTTTCGTCCCTGCGAGTATTCGGCCCAGTAACCAAATGTCAGCCAAAGATCGAATAGAGAACCTTGCCGCCCTCCAGCTGGAGAAGCTCACGGCGCTCCTGAAGGAAATCGCCTCCACCAATAATTTTTATCGTCATAAATTCGAGAAATCTGGCTTCAAAATATCGGAGCATGAAGGCTGCGAAGTACTGGAAGACCTGCTTGCAAAGCTGCCTTTTACTGAAAAAAGCGAACTCCAGGAGGACCAGGAAAAGAACCCTCCATATGGCACCAACCTGACCTGCCCCCGCGGGGATTACATCAGGATCCATAGGACCTCTGGAACCACCGGTAAGCCGATTTACTGGCTGGATACTCCTGAAAGCTGGCAGTGGTTTATCGATTGCTGGAAAAAGGTTTATATTGGTTCCGGGGTTACGGGCCAGGACCGGATCTTCTTCCCCTTTTCCTTTGGTCCTTTTATAGGTTTCTGGGGCGCCTTCGAAGCAGGACTCCAGGCTGGAAATTTCTGTCTTTCCGGTGGGGGGATGAGCTCAGCGGGCCGCCTTGAATATATGCTGGAGCATGGGATTACCGTTGTGTGCTGCACCCCGAGCTATGCTCTCCATCTCGCTGAGGTCGCAGGCCAGGAGGGCATTGATCTTGCCGGGAGCCCTGTCAGGACATTGATCGTCGCTGGGGAGCCTGGAGGGCAGATCAAGGGGACCAGGAAGAAAATTGAAGACTCCTGGGGCGCCGCTGTTCTGGATCACCACGGAATGACAGAGGTCGGCTGCGTGACCTTTGAACATCCCGATTTCCCGGGGGCCCTCTGTCCCCTGGAGGAGGACTTTATAGTGGAGGTGCTTGAGCCAGGGAGTTCCAGCCAGGCCGCCGAGGGAGTGCCGGGGGAGCTTGTTCTGACAAATCTGGGCAGGACCGCAAGCCCCCTTGTCAGGTACCGGACCGGGGATCTTGTCAGTTGGCAGGTGAACACCGAGGGGGCAGAAGTCTTGGGCAGGCGGCCCCGTGGGTTTTTCCAGGGGGGGATTCTCGGGCGCGTGGACGACATGTTTTTTGTCCGGGGAAACAATGTTTACCCCACCTCTGTTGAAACTACTATCCGCGAATTCCCTGAGGTTGCAGAATATCGCATGAGGGTGGTAGAGTCTGGGGACTTGAATTCCCTGGAAGTCGATATTGAGCCGGATTCCGCGTACATAGAACAAGTTGAAGCTTCCGGTGAGTCTCTCGCTCAAAGAATCGAAGAGGCTCTTCACGACGCTCTTCTTTTCCGCGTTCGAGTTTTCCCGGTAGAGCGGGGCAGCTTGCCTCGCTTTGAGTTAAAAGCCAGCAGATTGGTCATAGAGAAGGATAACGAGTAATGAGCTTGCGATTTAGACCGTCAATTTCAGGGGCCGTGGTGGCCAGGATCCTTACGGTTTCAGCCTCCCTGGTTTCCAGCCTGGGCTGGTGCGATGACTGGCCCTCCTGGAGAGGTACCGGCCAGCGGGGTTTTTCGCTTGAAGAGAATCTTCCCGGAAAGTGGAGCCCTGAGGGCGAAAACCTGGGCTGGAGCCAACCGATCGGGGGCCGCTCCGCCCCAGTTGAGTGGGACGGCCGGGGCTACGTCATTCACCTGACTGGTGAAGGCGAGTCGATGCAGGAAGAAGTCGTCTGCCTGGACAGCGACACAGGGAAAATACTCTGGCGCTACGCGTTTAATATTTTCCTGACAGATATCCCTTCAACCCGGGTGGGCTGGTCCAATCCCTGTGTCGACACCGAGACCGGCAATGTGATTGTCCATGGTGTCCAGGGAATCCTTGTGTGCCTTGATAAGAACGGCAAGAGAGTCTGGAGTCGGTCCTTAACCGAGGAGTTTGGGAGAATCTCCGGATACGGTGGCCGAACCCACACCCCCATGATCGATGAGGGTCGAGTTGTTATCAGCTTCCTGTATGCTGCCTGGGGCAACCAGGGCAAAGGCTCCCATCGCTATCTTGCCCTGAACTAATTAACAGGAGAGGTCGTCTGGTGGGCAGCCCCCGGTGGCCCGCCTCTTGACACCACCTATTCGATGCCGGCGGTTGCTGTGATCGATGGGGTCCGAATGCTCGTTGCCGGTTGCGCCGATGGGAACTTTTACGGGCTGAAATCGAGGACTGGTGAGAAGGTCTGGACCTTCAGGCTTTCCAAGCGCGGAATCAACTCCACCGTTATTGTCCACAAGGGCCTTGCCTACGCCTCTCACTGTGAAGAGAGCCTTTTTAATACTGACCCCAAGCAACCGGCGATGGGGAGAGTTGTCTGCTTTAAGGCCAGCGGCAAAGGCGACATCACAAAAACAAACGAG